>PCSS01000333.1:0-1997 GCA_002771395.1 Bacteroidetes bacterium CG23_combo_of_CG06-09_8_20_14_all_32_9
ATTTGTATCGGGCATATACCAGCGAGTTAAACCATAAGCAGAATCACCCCCGGCTATAGTGAAACTACCTGTAACAAACAATGTATCGTGGAATTCTTCCATTGCATTTGCTCCCTGATTTAACCCTGTTCCCAATGGTTGCCATTGATTACCATCCCAACGACCAATCCAATTTGATATTGAACCATCGCTTAATGTATCGCTTGTAAATCCTGCGTATAAATAACCATTATACATTTTAAGTGAAATTATATTTTCGCTTATTGTTCCCATTGAATGCCATTCATAACCATCGTACATGGCACAATTATGTGATTCTATTGGATAACTGCGATTTACCCAATTAAAACCACCTGCCACATAAAGAAAATTATTATTGGTATCAACCTCCATTCGATAAGCACCTCCATAAATACCATTATATGGTAAGGAATCCCAATTTGTATTACCTAAATATTTTAAAAATAAACCTGCCCAATTTGCACCTGCCAATAAATCATTATTGTTATATTTTTTTAAAAAATCTATACTTACTAAATTACATCCGTCAACCCAGCCAGTTCCATCCCAAGCTATTACACCCCAAGCTAAACCAAGCATATTGCCACCACCAAAAAAAACTTTATTGTCGTATTGCTCTATTGTATAACAACATGACATGCAATCACTATTTGCACCTATAGGCCACCAGTTATTTCCATCCCAGCGTGCAAGACCCATAGTGCCGGGTTTGTTGTCTGCCCAACCAAAACTCCCCCCAACATATAAGTTTCCATTATTATATAACATTGCAAAGGGACTACCATTTACTCCTCCTTTTAAAGGATACCAGTTGCCATTATAATAACGTGCAATTCTTAAGGCATTTATTGTGTCTATTTTTACAAAGTATCCGCCTATATACAAAGTATCATTTACTGCATAAAGAGAATTTCCAGACTCATTACCGCCCATCCATAATGCAAACTTTTTATTTGTATCTGGTATCCATTGTTGCGAAGAAACGGTTAATACCTGGAGCAGTAGAATTAATATGAGAATGTTTCTTTTCATAATTGTCTGAACCACTGATTTATTTGATTTTTATGATAAACATGATTTATATTTTTAAATTATTTTTGAGTATTATTTTAATATTTCTAAATTTCTTTAATCATAGTTAATCACATTAATCATTTTGAAATCAGTGGTTCAGACATTTTTACATTGTCTGAACCACTGATTTTTTTGATTAAATGATTACCCTGATTAATATTCAAAAATATTATAACAATTGGTATTATGTATTTAACATTGAGCATAGTAATCATATTAATCACTTTAAAATCAGTGGTTCAGACATTTTATTCGGTTTTTACCATCTTTTTATTGTCAATATTTTCGTTATTAATTTTCATTCCATATTGTCTGAACTATCGATTTAAACTGATTTTTAAGATGAGTATGATTTTCAGGTAATGTTAAAAAAAGACCATTTACAGTTTAATAACTTTTGAATAAAATAAATTACCATTTGATGTTACCCTAACGATGTATATCCCTGTTTCAAAAAAAGAAATATTTATGTTATTATTATTGCCAATGAAAAGCAATTTTCCTTTTAAATCAAGAATTTCAACCTTCTCTATTTTATAACCTGTAATTACACAATAACCAGAAGTAGGATTAGGGCTTATTATTATTGATTTATAGTCCTTTAAATCAAAATACGTGTTTGATGTTATTAAACCATTTGAATTTGTTTTAACAATGGTTCCAATTACTTCGCCAAATTCAGTATAGGCAACTCCAGTAAAAATATAACCACTATCATTTGTAATTTGAATGTCATTGTCATAATGATATGATAAAATTGAAGAATTCATAGAACTTAATCCATGATATGAATGTGTCCACAATGTGTCACCAACAGAATTTGTCCTTATGAGAGTTGGTTCAGCTCCAGTTAATAGAATATAACCGCCATCATCAGTTTGTTTTAGACTTTTACCCAATAA
>PCSS01000333.1:2014-3180 GCA_002771395.1 Bacteroidetes bacterium CG23_combo_of_CG06-09_8_20_14_all_32_9
TTACAGGACAATTACCTGTAAATGTTTTTGTCCATTCAATATCTCCATTAATGAATGTTTTAATTAAATATGCATTTCTTATACCACTTCCAAAACTTTGAGTTGTTCCTAATATAACATATCCTGAATCTTGAGTTTGTTGAACATAATTACCTTCGTCATCATTTGTGCCGCCATATTTTTTTGTCCATAATGTATCACCGTTCATATCTGTTTTTATAAGCCAAATATCTTTTTGCCCTGCTCCAAAAGAATTTGTTGTACCAACGATAATAAAACCATTGTCGGATGTAGTTTGGATGCAATTCCCAATATCATTATTACTGCCTCCATAGGTTTTGCTCCATATAGAATCTCCAATATTATTTGTTTTTAAAATATATAAATCTTTTAGTCCATTGCCATAACTTTCAGTAGTTCCGACAATGACATACCCATTATCAGAAGTAATATCTGCATAATATGCAAAATCATTATTTGTTCCACCATAAGTTTTGTCCCACTGTAAATTGCCTGAACTATCTGTTTTAATCAATTTAATATCGTTATTAGGATAATTATAACCTGTAATTACATAACCTGAATCACTTGCAATTAATATGTTCATTCCAATTCCATTAATTGTGAAATTATTTGACCATAATGAATCTCCGAATTCACTGATTTTTAAAAGTAATATACTATTAGGATTATATTTAATACCTGTAACTATATAATTAAGATTCGCAGTTTGTTTTATGCTATAAGTCTGCATTCCGCTTTGGTTGTAATAATTCTCAAAACTACTTTGAGCAAAAATGACTGAACTAGTTATAAAAGCGGTCAATAATAGATTAATTTTTTTCATACCTATTTGATAATTGTTAGTATTTCCTTATCAGGAGTTTGTGTTTAGAATTTTTTATTTTTTTAATGCTTTAATTCTATAAATCAACAGGTAAGACATTTTTAATCTTTCCTTATCTTAAATATTGCTACACTCGTTCCTGTTTCGGCTTTTAACAAATATAAGCCAGCCGGTAATGCTTCGGTATTAAAAATATATTCACTTGCTTTTATTTTAGCTTGCATTACAATTTCTCCTGATGTGTTTATTAAAGAAAGTGAAGTAAGTTCGTGTTGCGATTTAAATTGTAGGGTTAGTGATTGGTTAAATGGATTTGGAA
>PCSS01000279.1:0-814 GCA_002771395.1 Bacteroidetes bacterium CG23_combo_of_CG06-09_8_20_14_all_32_9
TATATATTTAAAACCCCGTATTTATTATGTGTGGATAAAAAAAGCATCCGAACTTTTATTAGGCAGTCATATCGGTTATGAATTTAATCAAAAAACAAAAATTTCAGATGTTTATGCTGCATTTTATGTACGTGGCGGGATAGAAAGGAATACAGACGCTGCAATTTTCGCCGTAGGATTTGACCATAATAATTGGAATTTTTGTTTCATCTATGATTATGATATATCCGGTTTACATGTTACTACTTCACGAAGCAATGCATTTGAACTTTCTGTAATTTATATAAGGCCGGAGACTTTTGTGAAGAGAAAAAGCGTACCATGTATGATATTCTGATAGTTGCCAAAGTCATTAAATTGTAAAAATTCAACAAGGTTATTATATGAAATATTTTATAATTATTTTTTTTATAATATGCGGTTCATTGTTATTACAAATAGCAACTTATTGCCAGGAGACAGAATTGAAATACATGAAAAACTGGGAGTTGAAGGGTTACGGAAAAGACGCAGAAAGAAAAGGCGATTTATATTCTGCAATAACTTATTTTAAAGAATATCTCTCACGAAAACCGGGGGATTTGCATTATACATATCTACTGGCGCATCTTTACAGGAAAGCCAGGGACTATTCAAATGCTAAAATTACATATATTAAAGTGTACCAATTGCGCCCCCAGAAATATAGAGACGCTCTTTTTTATTATGCCGTAATGCTTAAAAATTTAGGGAACTACGATGATGCCCTGACGCAATTTACTCTCTTTGAAAAAAAGACAAAAAAGGATAAAACAAACAAATCAAAACTACGTAG
>PCSS01000279.1:866-2242 GCA_002771395.1 Bacteroidetes bacterium CG23_combo_of_CG06-09_8_20_14_all_32_9
ACAATAGTTATGCATCTTGATACTTCCGTCAATAAAGCGCATATTGAGTTCTCACCATTGATTTTAAACGATTCCACAATCGTTTACGGTTCTTCAAACATGGAAAACCAGGAGTATTATTCAACAGAAGAAAAAACAAGCACTCCTTACCGGAAATTTTTTATGGCAAAAATGAATAAAGATTCATCATGGCTCAGAATAAACACACTACCATCTCCATTTATTAATTTTTCAGACTCACATACAGGAAACGGGGTCTTCTCTTTAGATAAAAAGCGGTTTTATTATATTCGCTGTTCTGAAAATTGGAAATATAAAGTAATATGTAATATGTGTGTGTCGGAATTTAAGGACAGTGTATGGCAACCTCCCATTGTGCTTAGTACATCAATTAATGACTCTAAGTTTACAACAACCCAACCTGCCGTAGGTAACTGTTATATCAATAATCTGGAAGTCATTTATTTTTCATCCGACCGTCCCGGCGGGATGGGTGAATACGATATTTGGTATTCGGTATATGATTCGCAAAAAAAAGAATATACAAAGGCGGTTAACGCAGGTTTTTACATTAATACACCCGGTGATGAAATAACACCATTTTATGATTTGGAGTCCCATTCGCTATATTTTAGTTCAAACGGCTGGCCATGCTTTGGAGGCTTTGATGTGTTCAGAAGTTTTGGCGATCTTGTAAACTGGTCTCAACCCGAAAATATTGGATATCCCGTGAACTCAAGTTTTGATGATATGTATTATTCACTTGCGCCAAATCATCAATACGGCTATTTTACCTCGAACCGGGATGGAAGTATTCCACTGACAAATGAAAATTGCTGTGACGACATATATTATTTTAAACAAACTAAAGGAGAATATATTAGTGTTCATGGAAAACTAAAACCTGACGATATTACTAAAGAAATAAAAAAAGAAATTGTTGCCGGCAAAGATTCTCCCATAACAGAAAATATTCTTGGTAGTGTAGTCGTTACTTTGAGTCTTTTGGATAACAAATCAGAGCCGATATTATTAGCAAAAGATACGATTAATAAGCAGGGTGAATTTTCATTTATTGTAGTTAAAAATAAGGATTATAAGATAACCATTGAAAACGACAGGGTAGTTGATAATTCATTTACATTTAATTCAAGTAATAGTGGTGACTCAATTTTAAAACTTGGTTCAATTTCCGTTAAGATAATTCCCGATCACCCGGTTGTGATAAATGACATTTACTACGAATTTGATAAATCGGAATTAACAAAGGAATCAAAAGCCTATCTCGATTCAATATTAGTTAATTTTATAAAAAAATACCCTTACATGAAAATAGAAATGCGCTCTCATACAGATAATGTTGGCACTGATGAGTA
>PCSS01000279.1:2271-8342 GCA_002771395.1 Bacteroidetes bacterium CG23_combo_of_CG06-09_8_20_14_all_32_9
AAAGTGTTGTTAATTTCCTGGTCGAAAAAGGAATTAGCAGAGAACGTTTGACTGCTACCGGGTATGGGTCAAAATTTCCTGTTGCGAAAAATTCAAATGACGATGGTACGGACAACCCCGAAGGACGAAAACAAAACAGAAGAACGGAATTTAAAATTATCGGGAAAACTATTTTTTCAGAATTTATAAATAAATAAACTTAAAACGGTAATAATTTGTCATTAAGTTTACCCCGTTAGATTCCACATTGAATAACACAGTTTACCTGTTGCATAAAAATACTGCGTAGTAAAGAGTTTAACGGGTTATAGCAGCAAAACCACTGGGATTTTTTATAACCATGTCATTATTAATAACTTTTTTATATTTGCTGCCGAGTTATTTCTTAAAATTTTCAAAAAAAAAATCTAATGATTTTAAGAAACAAGAAATTTCATTTGATAATTCTACTATTATCACTATTACTAAACCATTAATACCGGAATAATCTCCTGCACTGCTATTCAAATATTTTTATTTTCTTTTACCACAGGCGAGACACGGGCGTAACAAGGATTATCTTCGATTTATACGAAATTATAAATATTTTATTAGTATTTATAATTTGATTTCGTAAATTTACCGTTATTAAAATAAAACGTAAATCATTAATTCTTATGAACCAGTTTGTACACTTACATGTTCACACCCAGTATTCTATACTTGATGGAGCATGTAATATTAAAAATTTAATTAAAAAAACTGCAGAATTTAATATGCCGGCAGTCGCTATAACAGACCATGGAAATCTGTTTGGTGTAAAAGATTTTTTAAATTCAGTTTCGGTTCATAACAGCCAGGAACTTAAACTACAAAAAAAGTCCGAAAAAAAAGGCGATGTTTATCAGCCACGTTTAATTAAGCCTATTGTGGGATGCGAAATGTATGTCGCCCGTCGCAATCGTTTTCTTAAAGACAAAGGTGTAAAAAATGACCTCAGTGGAAATCATATTATTGTGCTTGCAAAAAATGAAACAGGATATAAAAACCTTATAAAATTATCTTCATTAGCCTTTATTGAAGGCTTTTATTTGAAACCACGTATTGATAAAGAACTGTTATTTAAACATAAAGAAGGACTTATTATTTCTACAGCATGTGTTGCCGGTGAAATTCCGCGTGCTATTCGTGCCGGCGATTTTGAACTGGCCGAATCATTAATTAAAGAATTTAAAAATGAATTTGGCAGCGATTTTTATCTCGAAATGCAGCGACACCAAACCAATGACCCAACTGCCGATAGAGAGGTTTTTCCTCAGCAACAAATTGTAAATAAATCCTTTATTGAATTATCGGCAAAAACCGGGGTAAAATTAATTGCAACAAATGATGTTCACTTTATAAATGCTGAAGATGCAGAAGCTCACGACCGCCTAATTTGCATAAATACAAATAGTCAACTTGATGACCAAAAGCGATTGCATTACACAAAGCAGGAATGGTTTAAATCGCCCGACGAAATGGCAGAAATTTTTTACGACCATCCCGAAGCGCTTGCAAATACATTGGAAATAGCCGAAAAAATTGAAACTTATAACATAAATAAAACTCCGGTAATGCCCGAATTTCCTATTCCTGAGGAATTTGGAACTATTGAAGTATATAAAACAAAGTTTACCGAAGAAAATCTTATTTCTGAATTCGGTATAGAAAATTTTAACAGGCTTGGCGGTTATAACAATGTTTTGCGAATAAAACTTGAAGCCGATTATCTTGAACATCTTGTTGAAATTGGTTCTAAAACTCGTTACAGAAAAAAACCGGGTGAAGAAGTAAAACAACGTATTCGCTTTGAACTTGAAACTATAAAAAATATGGGGTTCCCAGGTTATTTTTTAATTGTTCAGGATTTTATCGCCCAGGCACACAATATGGATATTTGGGTAGGAGCCGGACGAGGGTCGGCTGCCGGTTCGGTAGTCTCGTATTGCTTGCATATAACAGATATTGACCCCTTTAAATACAATTTACTTTTTGAACGTTTCCTTAATCCCGAACGAATTTCAATGCCCGATATTGATATTGACTTTGATGAAGATGGACGCGAAAAAATTTTAAAATGGGTAGTAGAAAAATATGGAAAAGATAACGTTGCCAACATTATTACATTTGGCAAAATGGCATCAAGGTCCTCTATTAAGGATGTCGCCCGGGTTCAAAAATTACCCTTAAGCGAAGCCGACCGTTTATCAAAAATGGTTCCCGACAAACCTGATATTACTTTAGTAAATGCATTTAAACAATCGCCCGAATTACGAAAAGAAAAAGAATCGGGAACTCCCGAAATCAAGTTAATAATACAATATGCTCAAACTCTTGAAGGTTCGGTTCGGCAAACCGGCATTCATGCCTGCGGTATTATTATTAGCCGTGAACCGCTTATCGAACATATTCCGGTTTGTACTTCAAAAGAAACCGACCTGCTTGTAACACAGTTTGATGGTCATTATCTTGAAGAAGTAGGAATGTTAAAAATGGATTTTCTGGGTTTAAAAACTCTTTCCATATTAAAAGATTCTATCGAAAACATAAAATTATTAACAGGAAAAACTATTGACATCAATAAAATTCCTCTTGACGATAAAAAAACTTTTGAATTATTCAGTAAAGCGCTTACTATCGGAGTTTTTCAGTTTGAATCTGACAATATGCGCAAATATTTGCGTGAATTAAAACCCAACCGTTTCGAAGACCTTATTGCTATGAACGCACTTTATCGCCCGGGACCAATGGAGTATATACCAAGTTTTATCGGACGTAAACATAAAAAAGAAGACATTCACTACGATTTGCCCGAAATGGAAGGTATTTTAAAAGAAACTTATGGCATTACGGTTTACCAGGAACAAGTAATGTTATTGTCGCAAAAACTTGCCGGATTTACCAAAGGCAATGCCGATAAGTTGCGTAAAGCCATGGGAAAAAAGAAACCCGAAGAAATGACAATTATGAAAAGCAAATTTATTGAAGGATGCAAAAATAACGGTTACCCCGAAGCTACCTGTGAAAAAATATGGACAGATTGGGAAAAATTTGCAGGATACGCATTTAATAAATCACACTCAACATGCTATGCTTATCTAGCCTATCAAACCGCTTATCTTAAAGCTCACTATCCTGCCGAATTTTTAGCCGCAAGTCTCAGTCGAAATTTAGACGACATTAAAGAAATTACAAAATTAATGGATGCCTGCCGTGGCATGAATATAAAAGTCCTTGGTCCTGATGTAAATGAAAGTAATATTAAATTTACCGTTAATAAAGATGGAAACCTGCGATTTGGCTTAGGAGCTATAAAAGGCTTGGGCGAATCGGTAGCCGAAATAATTATTAAAGAAAGAAATAATAATAGAATCTTTACCGGTATTTTTAATTTTGTAGAACGTGTAAGCATTGGAAGCATTAATAAACGTAGCCTTGAAGCACTTGCACTATCAGGCGCTTTCGATTCTTTTGACGAATTAAAACGTTACCAGTATTTGGGCAAGGGTGATATCACTTTTATTGAACAATTAATAAGATATGGAACTAAATTTCAGACAGATAAAAACACCACTCAACAAACACTTTTTGGAGGCGCTATTCCGGTTAAAATAAAACGTCCCGAAATACCACAGTTAGAAGAATGGACGAGGTTGTATCAACTCGAGAAAGAAAAAAAACTTATTGGTATGTACATATCGGCACATCCGCTTGACCCGTATCGTTTCGATTTTGATTTTTTAACAACAAACAGTCTTTCACAAATTCACGATTTATCACATTTTGAAAATAAAGAAATTGTGATTGCAGGCTTTGTTGTTACTTCCCAAAAGAAAACATCAAAAAATGGAAATTTATATGCTACTTGTACAATTGAAGATTTTACCGATACATATAAATTTAACTTATTCGGAAAAGAATACGTGGAATATAACAAATATATGCAGGTAGGTTTGTGCTTGCTTATTAAAGCAAAAGTTCAGCGACGGTTTAGCGATAATAACCAAGGTGAACTGGAACCTAAAATTTATAAAATCTCTCTTTTATCAGAAGCACGTAACGAAATAAAAAAAGTTATGTTAAAAGTGCCATTTCAAACTATAAATGAAGATTTTATTACAGGTATTGAAAAACTATGCAAAAAAAACAAAGGAAAAACTAAGCTAACATTCAGCATTGTTTGCAACGATGAAAAAATTTCCCTTGATATGTTTTCCAGAAACCTTCCTGTTTCGTTAAATAATAACGTTATTGAATATTTCAAAGATAATTATTTGGAATTCAAATTAAATTAAACTATTCTTTAAACGCGATAATTTTGCCATTTAATGAAATAAATATATTTTTGTGTGTTATTTAACAAATTAAAACTGATTAATTATGACAATTGAACTTAATGATGCTAATTTCGAAGAAAAAGTTATTAAATCTGACAAACCTGTTTTGGTTGATTTTTGGGCAGAATGGTGTGGACCTTGCCGTATGATTGGACCTATAGTTCATGAACTTTCGGATGAATATAATGGTCGCGCCGTTTTTGGAAAAGTTGATATTGATAGTAATTTTGGCGTTGCAACAAAGTATGGGATTAAAAATATTCCTACAATTTTGTTTTTTAAAAACGGACAAATAGTTGATAAACAAATAGGTACAGTACCTAAAAAAACTTTAGCAGAAAAAATCCAAAAACTTCTTTAAATTCAGGCATTATTGATTTATTTTGTTTTTTGCAGATTTTAAATCAAAATTCTCAAATCATAAATTTATTTTTAAGGTGTCAGTATTAATGGAATTTGCCATGTTTCCCACCGATAAAGGGGCAAGCGTTAGCGAATATGTAAGCAAAATTATTGAAATGATTAGGAGCCAAACTCCTCATTACAAACTTACCGCAATGGGAACAATAATTGAAACCGAAACTATGGAAGAATCTTTAGCTATTCTTCAAAATGCTTACAATATTTTAAGCCCATACAGCAAAAGAATTTATTCTTCTGTTAAATTTGATATTCGTAAAGGTCATTCCGACAGGCTAAACCAAAAAATAAAATCTATTGAAAAACGCATTGGGGACGTAAATAAATGATTAGAATTTTTATTTTTTTCGCTCTCATTTTACCATCAAAGCAACTTTTTACTCAAAACTTTATGGAAAATATTGCATTTCAATCAGGCGAAAAAATCTCTTACAATATAATGTATAATCTTGGATTTATATGGGTTAACGCCGGCAAAGTTGATTTTTCGGTTGACAGCACACAGTTTCAAAATAAACCTGCATACATCTTCAGAAGCTCCGGAACTTCTTATTCGTCTTATGATTGGATATTTAAAGTACGCGAAGTTTATATATCATATACAAAATGTAGTCCTCTTGTACCATTAAAATACGCCAGAAAATCAATAGAAGGAGACTATTTTGCAAATGAGATTTATGAGTTCGATTATCAAAATAATAAGATTTATACTCAAATTGAAAATAGCAAAACAAATCTATCGCGCGATACATTTGTATTGAAACCAAACACACTTGATTTGCTTACAGCAATTTATGTTTGCCGTAATATTAATTTTTCACAATACAATGTTGGTACAAAAATTCCACTTTTAGTTTTGCTTGATAATAAATATGAACCGCTTTACATCAGGTTTCTTGGCTCAGATTTCTTTAAAAACCACAATGGGAAAAAATATAAGTGCTTAAAATTTTCTGTAAGTCTGGTTTCCGGTACAATATTCAATGTCGGTGAAAATATGACCATTGTGGTAACCGACGATAATAAACATTTACCGGTTTACATTGAAGCTGATATTCTTGTTGGTTCGGTAAAAGCATTTATTTCTTCATACAATATACTAAAATAAACTACAATTCAGATAAAAAACTGTTGAATAAAAGTTATTTTTTTAGGGAGAACTATACTTAAAACGGTAACAATTTTAACTTTACAATTTATTCCCTCTCTACGTATAGAGAGGGTTAGGGTGAGTTCACCCCGTTAAATAATTTTGCCAAAGGCAAAATTCCCGCTTTGCGGGATTTAACGGGG
>PCSS01000279.1:8353-10878 GCA_002771395.1 Bacteroidetes bacterium CG23_combo_of_CG06-09_8_20_14_all_32_9
AGGTAAAATTATTACCATTCACAGTATATATAAAATTTTATTTTCTTAAACCATTATCACAGTGCTTTTTATGTCATAGTTTTAAATAGTTTCATCTTTAAGGTATTTTTTTCAACAGAAAATTTATACTTTTAAAGGCAACTATTTTTAAGATACTCCGTCTTGAATTTAGTAACAATTAAATTATGGAAAAAAAATCTTTGTTTAAAATTGCTGTAATGCTTACAGGCATTATTTTTTCTTTGCAAACGTATAGTCAGTTGATTATTACTACCGGCTCTACTCCGGCACAAATGGTACAAAACACACTTTTGGGACCAGGTATTTCAGTTTCAAATGTTACTTTTGTGGGTAGTACTTCGTCTCCTTATCAGATTGGTGAATTTTCAAATGGCAACACTACTAATCTTGGAATGGACCAAGGAATTGTAATGTCAAGCGGAGATGTTACACAAATTCCGGGTCCAGTAACTAACTTTGCAAGTACTAGTGTAGGAACAGCGGGAATACCTGAAATTGATAATATAGCGGGTGGAACTTCTTATGATGGAGCTAAATTAGAATTTGATTTTATACCACTTGATAATATTATTCAGTTTCAATATGTTTTTGGCTCAGAAGAATATCCCGAATACGTGAATTCCAGTTATAATGATGCATTTGTTTTTTTAATAACAGGTCCAAACCCATCAGGAGGAAACTATACTGATCAAAATATTGCTCTTATTCCTTTTACAACTACACCAGTAACTATAAATAATGTAAATTCCGGAAGTAATTCTGCTTATTATATTGATAATCAAGCATTAAACGGACAAACAATTGTTTTAGATGGTTTCACAACTGTACTTATCGCTCAGGCTGATGTTACAGCGTGCCAAAGCTATCATATTAAAATTGCTATTGCTGACATAGGTGATAGTGCTTTTGATTCGGACGTTTTTCTAAAAGCAAACTCTTTTTCAACAGATGCTTTAGACATTGTTATCACTTATTCAAACGGTACTTCTGCCCTTGAGGGCTGCTCTACAGCCACAGTTACTGCTACCGTTGGAAATGCTCCTGCTGCACCACTTGTAGTAAATTATACTATCAGCGGAACATCTACTAACGGAACTGATTTTGCAACAATTCCTTCTTCTATAACTATTCCTGCCGGTAACACTTCAGCATCTTTTACTATTTCTCCTATTTTAGATGGAATTGCAGAAGGAACTGAAACGGTTATTTTTGCCTTACCAAATCTATGTGGAGGTTTTTCTTACGATACTGTTTATATTGCCAATAATACAATTCTTTCAGTAAATGCTGGACTTGACCAAACTATTTGTGCAAGTGCAATGCCGGCAACTTTAACTGCCACATCTGCTGGCGGTGTTGCTCCTGTATCATTTGCATGGGATAACGGTGCCGGAAACGGTGCCAGCGTTCAAGTTTCACCGGCAACTACTACAACTTATACCGTTACTGCTACCGATGCCTGTGGACAAACATCTACCGACCAAGTTACTGTTAATGTTATCGTAAACCCAACTTCAACATTTACAGCTACTACACCAATTTGTCAAAACGATACATGTACTGTGCAGTATCTCGGAAGTGCGAGCAGTGGTGCATCGTTTACATGGAATTTTGGAGGTGCAACAGTTCTTTCAGGCTCCGGAATAGGACCATATTCAATTACATGGGGAACACCCGGAACATATAATTTAACACTTACTGTTACCGAAAACGGATGTGCAAGTACCCTGTCAACACAAAGTGTTACGGTTAATGCTTATGGAAGTCCGCAATGCTGCATATTACCCACTCCCAATGCCGGCCCCGATAAAAGCGTTTGTTTTTTAACCACAAATTTAGAAGGAATTGCTTCAATTCCTACAGGTGTTTGGACTTGTGTTCCTCCAACTGCAAATATTATTACCAATTCAGACCCTACAAGTTTGGTTATAGTTCCTACTGACGGTGTTTATACATTTACCTGGACCGAAACGGCTAACCCTGGTTGTATAGCAAGCGATGAAGTTGTAATTACTTTTAATCAGCAACCTGTTGCAAATGCCGGTACCGGTGGACAAACATGCTCCCACTCCTTTAATTTGAATGGTTTGGCAAGTGTCGGTATCGGAACATGGACAGCAAACCCGGCAACAGGTGTAACTTTTGGAAATAGCAATAATGCTTCAACAAATGTTACTGTTACAACAGATGGGGTTTATACATTTACATGGACTGAAAATAACAATGGTTGCACAAATGCAGCAAGTGTACAAGTTACTTTTACCACTATGCCTGTTGCAAATGCGGGTCCCAATGCCGCGGTTTGTCTTCTTTCAAATACAATGCAGGCAGTTGCAAGTGTTGGTGTTGGTACTTGGACTGTTGCTTCAGGACCCGGCAATGTTTTATTTAATGACTATAATAGTCCCACGTCAAATATAAATGTGGGAATTACAGGATTTTACACACTAATTTGGACAGAAGACAACGGCAACGGCTGTACCGACCAGGATACTGTTGTTATT
>PCSS01000257.1 GCA_002771395.1 Bacteroidetes bacterium CG23_combo_of_CG06-09_8_20_14_all_32_9
AATAACATACCTGCTGGAACAAGTATTAACTTTACTAATCAATCTACCGGAGTATATGATTCTTTACACTGGTATTTTAGTGGAGCAGTACCTGATAATTCTACTGCAAATAATCCTGTTGGAATTTTGTACAGTACTGTTGGAGATTTTGATGTAACTTTAATACTTTTTAGCTCATCGTGCAGTAACGATACATTAACCAAACCATTGTATATTCATATATTCGACCCTGCAAATGTTGATTCTGTAAAAGCAGATTTTCATGCTATTACCAGTAGATTAATTATTAAGGGATCTACTGTAAAGTTCGAGGATTTATCGCAAGGTGATATCACTCAATGGCAATGGTCTTTTGAATACGGTTCTCCTGCAACTTCTACTGTTCAAAATCCACCGACTATTACTTATCCAACCCCCGCTGTTTGTGATGTATGTCTTATTGTAAGTAATGGAATATTTAGTGATACTCTTTGTAAAACCGAATATATTGTAGTAACTTCCACTGAATGGCCTGGCGGTAGTTTCTGCGATACCATAAGCAATATTTTACCATCGGAGCATCCGTTATCATTTATGCAC
Organism: Bacteroidetes bacterium CG23_combo_of_CG06-09_8_20_14_all_32_9; assembly: GCA_002771395.1. Classification (GTDB taxonomy): domain Bacteria; phylum Bacteroidota; class Bacteroidia; order Bacteroidales; family GWA2-32-17; genus GWA2-32-17. Next base: position 580 of record PCSS01000257.1, read on the forward strand.
CTTACTCCAACTTACTGGGGTTATTTTCCAGGACATAATCAGCTTATACCAAAATATTATGCCGACAAATTTGTAAATTACACTTTTTCTGAGGTAAGCACACTCCTTGTTCCTGTTGTTAAAGCATATAGTGCTGCTCCATCTAACAAAGTATTATTTACTATTTGGGATACTAATAATCAGGGCTTACCCGGTAACGTACTTGGAACTAAAGTTGAATATATTAACAATTTTGTACCTAATTATTATGGAGTTGTTAATTTTGATAGCCCTGTTCCGGTAAATGGAGAATTTTTTGTAGGATTTCAATTGTATTATAATACTCCTGTAGATACCTTTGTGGTTTACATGGCACCCGATCGCGGAATTACAGGAACAAACACTTTGTACATAAGAAAAGATCCAACTTCTGCATGGTTAACTCCAAGTCAATTTTTAAGTCCAATGTCAGTTCATACATCATTTGCAATTCAAGTTGTTGGATGTCTTACTGTAATTGGAGTTGAAGAAATTGATATGGATTCGCAGGTTGTAGTTTATCCTAATCCTTCATCAGATAAAATTAACATTGAATTGTTTGATGTTATTACAAATATATTTGATTGTAAAATATATGATATAACAGGCCGCAGTTTATATGCAGAGCCTTTAGAAATTAATACCAATCATTATGAAATTGATTTAAGCAGATTTAATAACGGAATTTATTTGCTTGAAATAACTGTAAATAATCAAAAAATTATAAAGAAAATTTCAGTAATAAAGTAACTGATGTTACGCAAACAATAGTTACTTGAGTTTTAAATAAAATGCTCAATAATCAATGTTCAATTAAACTAAAACGGGTTAAAACCATACATTTTGTATCTTGCATCTTGCATCCTGTATCAGATTTACCCCGTACAAAGTATATTACCTCCTCTTTCTCTTCAGTTCTCTAATTTTTACGTACTTAATAAATACAGCATTAGCCGAAATTTTACAAATAACATAACCCGAATACCCATCAATAAAACCTGCTTTAATAATAAAATCGCGAAAAAATTTCCAACAGGGGTGCATAATTATTTCAATTATGTACGCTGTTTTACCTTTTTCAAAATCGGCTTTTGCTGCAATTTCAGTAAATTTATTTACCTGCTCAATATGTTGATAAATTGAGCTATATGAGTAATGGAATAAATCTCCTTTTAAAAAACCTGTAGTGGCGTTTGCTTGCATTTCGTAGCGGTCGTGAGGATTTACACCGGTCCATGAACCTTTTGAACTGTCCCAAAGTCGTAATTTACGGTCGGGGTACCAGCCGCAATGCTTAATCCACTTTCCACAATAATTTGTTAAACGGTTGAAGTAATATCCGTCGAACTTCCAATTTGCTTTTACTTCTAAAATGGATTTTTCGAGTTCGGGTGAAAGAACTTCGTCGGCATCCAGCGAAAGTATGTATTTTGAACTTGCCTGGGTTATCGCCCAATTTTTCTGCTGAATATAACCTTCAAAAGCATGTTGTATAAATTTTACATTGTAATTTTTACAAATCTCCTGAGTTTTATCAGTTGAAAAAGAATCAATTACAATAATCTCGTCAGCAATATTTTTTACTGCTTTAATACATCGTGCAATGTTTTTATCTTCGTTTAATGTTATTATTACTACCGAAATTGATATCATTTATTATAATTTAAAATTTTATTCGTGATAATAAACACGTTTCACACGTCTCGAAATACCTGTTAAAATTTCATACGGAATAGTTCCAATGATTTCTGAAAGTTTAATAATATCTGTTGCAGAATTAAAAATTATAACTTCATCGCCTTCGTGTGCATTGGCATCGGTAACATCGAGCATACACATATCCATACAAATGTTTCCAACGGTGGGAGTTAAAACCCCATTAATCTTAAAAATTCCTGCACCATTGCCCAGTCTGCGGTCAAGTCCATCGGCATAACCAATAGGAATTGTGGCAATTACCGAATCTCTTTTCAAAACTCCTTTGCGATTGTAACCAACAGTTTCATTTGCCGGAACTAATTTTATTTGCGATATAACAGTTTTAAGCGAAACCACATTCATAAGTTTTCCATCTAATTTATTTCCGGTGCAGAAACCATAAAGTCCTATTCCAAGCCTGACCAAATCAAAAGAAAAAGTCGGGAACCTTTCAACTCCGGCAGAATTGAGAATATGTTTTAAAAAATTGTATCCTAATGAACTTTCTATTTTCTTTATCATAGTTTTAAATAGTTCAATTTGCCGAAATGTGTATGTGTCATCATTTGAATTATCAGCAGATGTTAAGTGAGTAAAAACTGATTTAACCCTTAACCATGGATTATTTTTTAATTTAAACAAAAGTAAATCTATTTCAGATTCTTCAAAACCGAGTCGTTTCATTCCTGTATCAAGTTTAATATGAACGTTTATTCTTTGTTTGCCTGTACGTTTTACTTCATTTTGAAACATTTGCATAATCCGCAGATTGTATAACTCGGGTTCCAAGTTATATTCCAGCATCGCTTCAAAACTTTCAGGTTCGGGGCTCATTACCATAATCGGCATTGAAATTCCTGCCTGACGCAATTCAACTCCTTCATCTGCATAAGCCACAGTTAAATAACTTACCTGCTCGAATTGAAGTATGTTGGCTATTTCGAACAAACCGCTTCCGTACGAAAATGCTTTCACCATTGCCATTACACCTGTTCCTTGTTTTAACAACGATTTGTAAGCATTTAAGTTCTGAACAAGAGCATTAAGATTTACCTCCAAAACTGTTTCGTGAGCTCTTTGCTGAAGCCTTTTGCTTATTTTTTCAAACTCAAATTTACGTGCACCTTTTAATAAAATAGTTGCATTATTGAGTTTTAGTGATGGCAGATTCTGAATAAATTCAGTAGAAGTGTAATAAAATTTCTTTTTTATTTTAAATTTTTCTGAAAATCCTGAAATGGACGAACCTATTCCGATAATCATATCAAGTTGTTGGTCATTAACCATATCAGATACTTCAGAATATAAAATTTCTTCGTTGTAACCGCTTTGCAAAATATCGGAAAGAATTAAAATTCGCAATGGATGCTGGTTCTGTTGTATTAAAAAATGAATAGCGATGCGAAGTGAAGCCAAATCTGAATTGTATGTGTCATTAATTATTGTGCAATTATTTAAACCTTCGTTCATTTGCAAACGCATAGCAACAGGTACAAGGTTTTGAACATGAGTTGCTATAAATGAATTATTGTATCCTAATGCTAATAAAGTTGACTGACAAATAATACAATTTTCTATTGAAGCATCATCGGTAAACGGAATTTTTATTGACAGATTTTCGTTATTAAAAACACTTTCAATTATTGTATTTTTTTCAATTTTTTCGATTTTAACAATTTGCAGATTAGCATCCGGTTTCTTTCCCCATGTAAATTGTTTTATATTATGTTTTTGGCAATAAACGGGAACTATTTCAGAAATATTGGGATAATCAATGGGAAAAATCAACACTTTTGATTTCTTAAACAACTTTAATTTTTCGCTGACTTTTTGCTTTGTATCACCAAAATTTTCCTGATGTGCCGGACCTACATTTGTAAAAATTCCTATTTCGGGACGAATTATTTCTGCAAGTTGTTCCATCTCATTGACTTTAGAAATTCCTGCTTCAAAAATTGCCATTTTGTAAGTATGGTCCATTAACCAAACCGATAAAGGAACTCCAACCTGGCTGTTATAGCTTCTTGGATTTCTTACAATTACTTTTTCGTCTTTTAACAATTCAAAAAGCCATTCTTTTACAACTGTTTTTCCGTTACTTCCGGTAATACCAATAACAGTATAATTAAACCTGCTTCTGTGGTATGCAGCTAAGTCCTGTAATGCATCAAGCGTATCGGCAACAACAATAAAAGCGGCATCGGCATATAAGCCTGAAGTAATTTTTGAAACAATAAAACAACGAACGCCTTTTTGATATAAATCGGAAATAAAAGTATGTCCATCGTGCCTCTCACCACAAATTGCAATAAAAAGACTTTCAGCAGGAAACGCAAGACTACGGCTGTCTGTAAGCAAACGACTTATTTTTAGTTCGCCGTTACCGGTAATTTTTCCCTGTGTTATTGAGGCTATTTCGCTGGCAGAATAATATGTCATAATCTATATGTTGGTTGTTATTCGGTTGTCATACGATTGTCATTCAGTTGTTATTCATTGTTTCATTGTTAAATTGCTTCATTGTCTCACTTTCTCATTGTCTCACTTTCTCATTGTCTCACTTTCTCATTGTCTCACTTTCTCATTGTCTCACTTTCTCATTGTCTCACTTCCTCATTGTCTCACTTTCTTTGGATGTTTCATTGTTAAATCATTGTTCATTGGCGATTCGGTTGTCCACGGTTGTCATTCGGTTGTTATATTATTGAATTTATTTTTTTCGGTAAATTTAATATAACAATCGCGGCACAAAGGTTCATATTCCTGGGTTTCGCCTAACAAAACCAATTTTTCGCTTGCCACTTTTCTGAAAGAATAATGAGCCAGATTTCCGCATTGCATACAAATAGCATGAACCTTAGTTACATACTCGGCAACAGCAAGTAAACCGGGAATTGGTCCAAATGGTTTTCCGGTGAAATCCATATCTAATCCTGCCACAATTACTCTTACACCGCTGTTTGCCAAAGTATTACAAACATCAACAAGAGCATTATCAAAAAATTGGGCTTCGTCAATTCCCACTACGTCAACATTACTAACCAAAAGTAAAATATTGGAAGCGGTATCAACTGGTGTTGAATGAATTGTATTTTCGTCATGCGAAACAACTTCGTCAACCGAATAGCGAATGTCAATTTTTGGTTTAAAAATTTCAACTTTCTGACGGGCAATTTTTGCCCGTTTAAGACGACGAATTAATTCCTCGGTTTTACCTGAAAACATTGACCCGCAAATAACTTCAATCCATCCTTTTTTGGGAACTTCACCTCCGTTTTTTTCTAAAAACATATTTATAATTTTCGGATTTATTACAAATTATTAATTTTACAAAAATAAAATAAATACAAAGCTATTAATATTTTGTTACTATTCAGTCCATCTTCTTTTTAGCCACAGATTATATCAATAAAAAATTGTTCGCCCCATTAGATAGCTTATAATTTCACCCCGTTGGATAATTTATTTTCTCATCAGTAAGTACAAACCCAAAACAATATCCAACTGGGTAAACGAACTATATAGAAATAGTAATTATCTAACGGGGTAAACAATTCACCCCGTTGGATAACCCTAATTGAAAAACTAATGTGCAATAAAAATAAAATATCCAACGGGGTAAACAAATTATCTTTACTTTTGCGGGTGAGTAATAACAATATTTTAAATTGTTTTAAATTATGAAACCGAACCAAAAAATCAGTCATATTATTGAAATGCTTGAAGAAGCAAAAGAACTAATCGCAAAAAATAACGGCGAAAATATAAATAATATTAACAAAGATATTGCTTTAGAAAAAATCAGGACTGCTTACGATCGTCTTTTGAAAGTTAAAACCACAATTACCGAAACTGTAATTGAATCTGAAGAGACTGCTGTTAAAACTCCTGAAGTTCAAGAACCAGAAATAAACACAATTGAAAATACTGTGATGGATTTTTCGAATAATTCTGAAAAATGTATTATTGAAAATGAATCTGAAATTGAACACGAAACTATTGATGAACCTATTGTTGTTGATAAAAAGAAAAACATTGAAATTCAGCCGACTTTGTTCGATAAAGAAATTATAGCGACATTAACCCCACCTGATGAAAAAACAAAATTGTTAAAAAAAGAAAAAATCACAGAAACAAAAACTCATTCTTTAGAAAACTCCAAAACTCTTTCCGACAAATATCGCGAAATTAATACAAAGACCTTATCTGATGTTATAACAAATTCTAATCACAAAAAAGATTTTCCTGTTAATAAAAAATTACAACCTGTAAAAAACATTAAATCAGCCATAAGTATTAACGATAGGGTAATGTTTATGCACGATATATTTGATAATAATTCTGCTATTTATAACAACACCATAGACGAAATAAATAATATGAAAAATTTAGACGAAGCTATGGCATATCTCAACAAAACAACTAATATAAAGAAAGATAACGAGGCTTATGATAAGTTTTTAGAATTGGTTTCATGCCGTTTTGCAGGAAACACTTCAATTAAAAAATAGTACCTGCTCACCTGCTTTCTGAAATTTGAAATCTGATTTGTTATGACGAAATTATCTTTTAGTTATTTCTTTTTGTTTTCTTTAATTTTTATTCCTGGTTACGTTTTCGGGCAGGATATAACTTATGCCAAACAAGTTCTTTCTGCATTATGTTCAAAAGAATATCATGGCAGGGGATATACTCATAAAGGCGTTAAAAAAACCTCAAAATTTATAGTTTCCGAATTAAAAAAAGACGGAACAAAAAAAATTGGAAAATCATATTTTCAGAACTTTAAAATGCCTGTATGTGTTATAGATAATTTAGAAACAGTAAAAATTGACACAAATATACTTTGTTGTGGTTCCGATTTTATTATTTACCCGGGTTCGGCAAGTTGTTCGGGTACTTTTACCCTTTTAAAGTTAGATAAGGAGAACATGAAAGATATTTTTTATCAAAAACTTAACGAAACTTTTCTGGTTATTGATACAAGTTTAACAAATGATAAAACGCTAAAAGAGTCTTTGAGCCAATTTTGTCATCAAAACTCTTTGCACGCAAAAGGAATTATTACATTAGTTGAAAAAAATACCGTTCAAATTCAACAAAGTGAACAGGTAAATTGGGTAAATATGGAAATACCTGTTAGTAGTTTTCCTCCTAATGCAAAACAAATTGAACTGAATTTTAAAACTGATTTTATTGAAAAATATAAAACAAGGAACGTTGTTGCGGTTATTCCTGGTGAAAGTGATTCTATAGTAGTGTTTACAGCTCATTACGACCATCTTGGCGAACTCGGAACTGCGTTTTTTCCCGGTGCAAACGACAATGCAAGCGGAGTGGCAATGGTGCTTGATTTATGCAAAACATTTTCAAAAGAAAAACCTCGTTATACTTTAGTTTTTATATTTATTACAGGTGAAGAAATTGGTCTAATCGGCTCGCAGTGGTTTGTGTCTCATCCACTTGTGTTACTTGAAAAAATCCGGTTTCTTATAAACCTCGACCTTTTGGGTAGTGGTGAAGATGGCATTACCGTTGTTAATGGCTCTGTTTTTACAAAAGAATTTGAAAGGCTTAAAAATCTGAATACTGAAAAAAATTATGTTCCTGTTGTAAAAACCCGTGGCGCTGCTGATAACAGCGACCATGCACCTTTTTACCATGCCGGTGTAAAATGTTTTTTTATTTACGCACAGGGAAAAACCGGTCCATATCATAATATCGCCGACACTCCCCAAAACCTAAGTCTTGGTAAATGGGAAGCAATGGTAAATTTAATAATAGATTTTGTGAAAGGGTTGTAATTTTAAACGGATTATACTTTGCAAGGGGTTCACCACGTTGGATAATCTGTTGAATAACGATAGATAAACTTATAAAATTTACCCCGTTAGATAATTTATTTCATAGTTA
>PCSS01000083.1 GCA_002771395.1 Bacteroidetes bacterium CG23_combo_of_CG06-09_8_20_14_all_32_9
ACATCTGAAAATCAGTTTTTAGAGGTGCCCTTTTAACAATTCGCTTTTTCCTGAATAAAACCATCTTTAAATGCCTTGATGTATCCGCCTTTTTCTTCAATTTCCAAAAAAAGTTTCCACGATTGTGCGATTATTTTTTTTGTAAGATTTTCAATATAATACGACCCTCCGGCAGCATCGGCAACTTTATCCAAATGCGCTTCTTCTTTCAAAATTATTTGAAGGTTTCGTGCAAGGCGTTGCGAAAATTCGCCTGTTTTACCAAAAACTGCATCAAACGGACGAACAGTAAGCGATTGCGTACCTCCAATAATTGCCGACATTGCTTCAGTTGTTTGGCGAAGAAGATTTGAATAATGGTCGTATCTTGATTTATTCCAGTCGGTTGTAATGCAATGAATGTTCATCGGGATTATTTCAGAGTTTTGAGGCAAAAACGCTTCTAAAAGTTTTTCCCAAAGAACCCGTGCAGAGCGGAGTTTAGCAATTTCCATAAAGTAATTTGAGCCGACTCCGAAATTGAAAGTTATTTGATTGGCAACGGTTTTTATATCAATTCCATTTTCAGATAATAACGACAGGTATTCAGATGCAATTGCAAGGCTGTAAGCCAATTCATGAGTTATGGTTGCTCCAGCATTATTAAAATATTTTCCGTTAATGCCCAATAGTTTTATGTTTGGAAATTGCTCAATTACTTCATTTAACATTGTTGCAGAATAGGCAAAAATGTTTTCGTTGTTTAAATAATAATTTCCTTTAATGGTTAAATATCCTATGGGGTCGTAGTTAAAAATGATTTTCAATTTTTGAGAATCAAGTTTTTTTTGCTTAACGATTTCTTTGAGTAATGAAATTAATGCAGTAGTTTTTTTACCTGACTCAAAGCGAATTGTGGTTGTTTCAAGATTAATATTCTCAATAAGTTTTAAAAAGTCTGTTAGTTTAAGAAAAGTAGATTTACCTGAAATTTTATCTTTACGAAAAACAAAAGTAACGCTGTCGGCTCCGCCTGAAAGTGCTTCTAATGCAAGTTTGTTAGCATCTACAGGATTTTCAACCGGTATTTCCTGTGAAATTTCCCAGTTGTTGCTGTATGTTTTATAACCCCGCAAAGCGGATTGCCGGTTGGATTGCTGATTGACATAAGGATTTCCTTCTAAATCTTCGTTCCGGTAAAACGGTTTAACATCGAACCCTTCCGAAGTTTTCCAAATCATTTTTTTTTCGTAACCAGCACCTTTGAGCTCTTTTAAAATAGCATTTTCCCAGTCGGCTGTAGTAACCGCCGGAAATTCATCAAAAAGATTTTTAGTATCAGTTTCTAGCATGATTAAAATTTATAATATGGTGTAAAGGTAGCTAAAAAAGATTTAGGATTTACGATTTAGGATTTAGGATTTGATATTAGGGGTTTTGTAATGGTAAAGACTATTATAATTTTTTTTCGTCTGAGCCTGAATATTCAAACCGAATACTAAAATAAATGCTAAAATCAGTAAAATGATTGTTTTCATGGCATTAACTGTTTAATGTTATTAATCGTATGATGGACAATGTTGGTAAGTATAAAAAATATCAACTATTGCTTTTTTTATTTTTAAATAATTCTGTCTGATTTTGTGTCTAAGATGAAGATTGTGTATTTCTTTTGAATTAATGGTAATTGCCAAATCCGAAGTTGCAAATTGAAAATCAAAAATAAAATCACAATATATCAGCGGCTCATGTAAAAATCTTGAAAGAAAACTCAAATTATTTGGTGCATCTATAGTTGCCGGAAGGTAGTATAAGTAAGTTGTATAAAATTCTTTCGACAATGTTCTATTACTTTTATTTGTAAACATTACAGGAAAATTAACAGTCTTTATTTCTTTTGATAAACGATAGCCATAACGACTATTGGCAATGCTAAGATTATATTGAGGAACAACATAGTTACTATCAGCTTTTGCTGCTGCTTCAAAAAATGAAACGGCTTTTTCAATCTTATTATTTTTTGCATACAATATACCAAGATTGTTATAAGCATATTTATCTTCATTTTTATGATAATTTATAACTGCATCCGTGTCATTTCCAAGGCATGTAAGCGAATTACCGCGGTTTATATAAAACCAACTGACATATTCGTTTGAAAGTGCAGTATCTATATCAGCAATCGAAGCACGGAATAATGAATTCGCCTTTGTGGTATCGTTCGCAAATAAAAACTCTTTTCCTATTTCGTCACGAACTATTGCACGGTTATTATAAAGATAAGATATATTATTCTTTTCTATCAACTTATTAAAAATGCGAAGTGCCCGCTTTGTTTTACCTAATTGCCCAAGTGCAAGTGCTAAACCATTTTTTGCATAAACGCTTGATGAGTTAATCAGAATAGCCTTACTAAAACATTTTCTTGCTTTTTTAAAATCGTAAGAAAATTGATAAATAGAGCCTAAAATTTCATGATATTGATTATCATTCGGGTTTATGTTAATAGCCTTTTTTAAATCCTGAATAGCCAGATTAAATGCACCGGCTTCATAGTTTATTAATGCTCTTATTGCATAAGCAGCATCTTGCGTACTATCAATCTCAATAGCTTTTGAAATAAGTTTTAACGAATTTCCAGGGTTTGAGGCTTTATAAAAACTATATCCTGCCATTACAAAGATATCGTAACCGGTTTGCAAATTTTCAAGTAACGGCATTGATTCATTAAAAGCATAACTCGCATCATTGTATCTTCCTAATTTATAATTAACTGTACCAATTCCGATATAAGCGTAGTAATCATCAGAATTTAATGTAATTGCTTTATTATATTGTTCCATTGCTTTTTCATAATCTCCATTTCCGCAAAAAGCATTACCCATTGCGGTATAATATGTAGATTCATTTGGGTTTTTTCTTTTACAGGAACGATATGATTTTAAAGCTGACGAATAATCGGTTTTTGCTAATTCAATATTACCTTTTGTATATATTTCAATTTCATCACAACCCTTGTTGTTTTTTAACAACCTATAAATTTTTGAAAATCCTTCTGTTTTACCAAGGCAGATATTTACATTGGCAAGACTAAGTTCCATACTCCTATTATTGTTTTCTCCATTTTTGTTGATTTTCAAATATTCTTTAGCTTTTTTAAAATCTCTGTTTTCGGCAGCTATAATCCCGGCAATATTTGCAAATTCGGGTTTCGTAATCGCAAACTCCGGTGCTGAGTTAAGTATATTTTCAGCATCATCCACCTTGTCTTGTTTATAAAAATCTAATGCAAGATTGTAATAACTCTTCCAATTATCAGGCGAATTATAAATAGCCCGGTTGTATAATTCCTGAGCATTATTATAATCGCCAGTATGTGAAAACGCAAGCCCAACATTGTAATCCTGATTTTCTGATAATCCTATTTCACCGTTAAGTAAAGTAATACCAACTTTATAATTCCTGCTTCCTTCCAGAGCAAGAAATTTATTGTATGTAAGATAGTCCGGTGTTTTTAAACATTTTTTTGCAGCATATTCAAAGGTTTGCATGGCTAAATTGTATTTGCCGGTTTTTGCATTAATTACACCAATGTTATTTATGGCAGAAACTTTAAGCTCATTATTCAAAGTAGCAGTAGAAAATAAAGAAACTGCTTTATTAAAGTTTCCCTTTTCATATTCAATTACTCCGATATTTAACGGATTAACTTTTAATAATAAGTTATTACTTCGGATAAAACTAAAGTTATTCATTTTTTGAAACGAAGTCTGGCAATAAACAACCGAAGACCAAGCAATTGATGCTATAATAAAGATGTTTTTCATATTAATAATGTATTTGTGTTTTTTTTGTAATATATTTTACCGAATTTGAGGTTTTGTAGCAGGTAATTAACTCGTCTGAGTCACCAGCTAAAACAATTACAAGATTTTTAAGTTTTTTCTTTAATGAACCTGAAATGTAATCGGGTACTAATTTTGTTTGCACTGCAATAAAAATTAAACCCTGCTTAAAAAATTCTTTTCCGTAGCACAGGGCTAATTGAATTGTTTCATCGTTTATTCCTCTTTGGGATGACCTTTTTTTTGAGTGATTAGAGTATGTATAATCGTATTTTACACTCTTTTCAATCATTTCTTGATTATTTTTAACAGTTGTTTTCATTTTTTTATAATTTTGATTTCAAATATTAATCACAAAAAAGTATAGAGGTCAATAGAAAAAAAATATTTTTTTGTTGTTTTTTGTGTTGACCTTTACAAAATTTCTGTTATAAACCATGACAAAGAAGTATCAACATCTTGATGAAAATGGCATTATTGAAGCTATAAAGAATAATGACAGAGATGTTTTTACACAGGTTTATAAAAAATATTATAATATGGTGAAGTATTTTATTATTCAAAACAGTGGAAAACCCGAAGATGCTCTTGATATTTATCAGGAAGGGATGATTACGGTTTATGAAAATATTTGCAATAGAACTTATGCAAAGCAGGAAGGTGCTTCGTTAAAAACCTATATTTATTCTGTGTGTAGGTATAAATGGATGAACGAACTCCGAAATAGAAAAAAAATACCAACAGTTATTAATGATTTTGAAGATAAAATATTTATCGAAGAAACTACGACTGAACCAATGCCATACGAACAAGCCCTTAATGAAACGCTCAGGCAAATGGGTGAAAAATGCAGAGAAATACTAAAACTGTTTTACTATCATAAATACACCATGGAACAGATTGCGATTAAACTTAATTATAAAAGTGGTAATGTTGCCAAATCAAAGAAAGAAAGTTGCATGAAAGAAGCAAAGCGTATTGCCAGAGAAATCATTAATAGATTCATTTAAAAGAATGATAGAAGAAAATAACATAACAGACCTGATAGACCGCTATTTATACGGAGGACTCAATGAAAAAGAGTTAAATCTTTTTGAGGAAAAACTACGTTCTGATGAGATATTCCGGCAAGAAGTAGAAGCACAAAAAGCTGTTATTAAAAGCATACAGAACAACGCAAAAGAAGATTTAAGAAACTTCATTAAAGGGATTTCTTTAGAAGAAAAACCAAAAAATAAAAATATAAGTTTGTTGGTAAAGTTGAGTGTAGCGGCAACAATTCTAATTCTTATTTCAATTGGAATAGTGTTAAAAGATGATATTTTTAAAGGTGATAAGCCGATTATTTCTAATATTGATACTACTAAAATAATACACGACACACTAATACAAACTATACCGGAGAATATTAAACATATTGCCAATATCATCCCAAAAGATACAACTTACAATAAACTTAACCAATCTGAAAACAAGATTTACAAAACTATTGTTGTGCCTGTGAAAGAGATTGGGGGTAATGGATTTGGATTTGCAGAAGAAACAACAACTATTGATTATATATTTGTAAGATATATTAAATCAACAATATATAAAAATAATTATTCTTATTTTAATGATACTTTGAGTATTTACACTGATAATAAGAAATTAAAAGAAATAAAAATTCAATATAATCGGAGTAAAAAAATTTATTATTTTATTATTGATAAGAAAAAATATGTTTTGGTTAATTCTGAAAAAATACACTCTTTATAAATAAAATGGCATTGTTAATTATATATAGATTTATAGATTGCTTCGGTCAATCCTTCCCTCGCAATGACGGAAAAAAGAATTCGTCATTGCGAGGAACGAAGCAATCTCTATACTTAATTAACAATACCAATAAAATTACTCCCATTTTTAATTCTCAAAAAATCTATACAGCAGTGGATTGTCAATTTCAATTATTCATGTCTTAAAATATAAGCGTCTTGTTCACCTATTGAACCAATTCCAAATAATTCCAACTTGACAAGTATTTTGTCAGGTAAATTTTCAAGTTGATGTCTAAGGAAAGGATTGAAAAGAAGTGAATAGTCAAGATTGAAAAAGGTCTTTGGTAAATAGGTTTGAAAACAAAAATAATTTTCTCCTAATTTAGGTCTTGCTCAATACCACATACAGTCCCTTGTCCATGGAAGTAATCACTAAAGAAAATGTCCTTTTTTAATATTTTCAGTTGCATTGTGATTTTATTTTAATTTGTGTCTGTCTTTTAGTTTGCTAGTTTCTTGTAGTCATGTTTGTTGTTCTTCCATAGTAACTTTCAAGAAATCTAAGTGTGTTCTTTATTTTTTCCTGCACACCAGCACTGTCAACAGATTTATTGTATGCAGCAAAATTGTCTTTAATTCTATTGCCATAATTTTTGAGTGCCTCATCATTAAGTGTTCCTTGAATGATGTTATACACAAATTCTTCTGGTAAGTCAACTCCGTTCTTGTATGGCACTTTATATTTTTTTGCGTATGGACTTAAAAACTCGTCAAGATTATATCCTCTGTTTTTGAGTTCGTCAATAAAGCTTTCGTCAAGAACTGTTCCTGCCCAGTTTTGTCCGTTTGCTTTTAGATGTGCTTTTACAAGCCCCTTGCCAAAAACTGAATTTATGTTGTAGAGTCCACCGCCACCGTTTGATTGTTTGAAACTGACATAAAGAAGTTCTCCATAAACTACTGAACCTCTAACAGGGAAACAAAAGTCAATGGATTGCAAATTAAACATATTAGATACTTGAAGAAGTTCTATCAACGATTGCTCTGTTTCGTCATTAGTCCAAAAAATTACTGTGTCAGAAAAATTGATGCAGTTTATTTTTGATTTTGAAAGATCAGCAATTACTCCATGAGGTGCATCTTTGAATTTTCCCTTGCCTAAAGCATATTCCATGTCACTGAAGTTGTTTCCAATAATTCGGTGTTGAAATTCCAAGTCGTTATTTTCAATGAATTCCTTAAAACCTAAATAGTCAAAATATGCGATAAAAGATTTCATGTTATGTTTGTTATCTGTAGATTTAATATCTGTCTGTTTGAGTTCTCATTGTTGCCAAAGCATGACGCATAACTATTGCATTGATTCGTAATTCGTATTTTCGTAAAAAATTCGTACTTCGATGGGATAATATATTTGACATACCATAAATTAAGTACATGTTCAATTTATATTTTTACAGACCCTAAGGTAATAAGGTTATTATCTTGCCCACTGGATAGTAACAAATTAAATTATACAAAAATACATTTTTTTTCAATACAATTTTATTTTTTTATTCAATTAACACAAAAGCACCCCAATAATAAGGGTCATATTTCTGCCTCATTTCCTTTTGGGTATCATAAAATGCAGTTCTGATATTTTTTATTGTTAAAAACTTTGTATAAAACGCAGTCATAAACTCTGAAGTTTCTTTATCGGGAACCTGCCACAAACTCATTATAATAAATTTAACACCTGCCATTTTAAATGCACGTTGCAAGCCGTAAACACCTTCGCTACCTTTTATATCGCCAAGACCTGTTTCGCAAGCCGACATAACAACTAACTGAGTTTTGCGTAAATCCAACTGGGTTATTTCCATAGATGTGAGAATACCATCGTTATCGCTGCCGGCATATTGTTGCGACCATACTTTATTTGCATCTGCAAACACCAAACCTGAACGCATAAGCGGGTTGTTGTTCTTCACAAACTGCCATTCGCCATAGCATGTTGTGCCACCCCGAAAAGCAATCAAGGGTTCGTATATTTTATTTGTTACAGTGTCAGCCTTTGCTTTTCTCTCTTCTTCGGGATAGTGATAGAAAAATCCATGAGTTGCTATGTGAATAAGGTTGAAATTGCCAGCAATAGCCTTAAATACTGCCTCTTTTGCAAAAGTGCCGGACAAACAGGTCGTTTTTACATTTTTACTTTTAAAGACTTGCTCAATTTTGTATGTTTCGATTTTAGTGCCGGGAAGAAATTTCCATATTTCTCTGCTTGTAGAATCGGAAGAATATTGAATGCCACCAAATAACCCGGCAGTAAGGTCTTTATCTAAAGCAGGACTTTCCGGCATAGAGAGTTTCCCTGTAGAACTTAACTGCTGCAATTTATAGTTATCGCATAGGTACATATTTTTTCCAGTTCCCAGAGCAGCAAATGAAACTTTGTGTAACAGTCCGTCGGGCGAATAATAAATGGTTTTTACATCAGTTAGGTGTTTTTCCAGAGGTTGCCATATCAGTTTGTACAATGCTTCATTGGCGTATTGATTTGTGCCGTATATGTCATTGATATATTCGAGGTTGTTATGTCCCATTTTTCCAAGAACGAGTTCTATATCTTTTTCTTCGAAAAGGCGGAGCATTTCAGGATACTTACAATCAGGCA
>PCSS01000227.1:0-3902 GCA_002771395.1 Bacteroidetes bacterium CG23_combo_of_CG06-09_8_20_14_all_32_9
TCGAGTAATGACTGGTCGTAAATATCACCGCTTTTAATTCCAAGAAATTGTGAAAGTGTATCGGATGTATATTTTGTGTTGCCAACCCACGAAATATTTCTAAAATAATATTTACGTCCATGGTCAACCCAAAGTTTTATTCCTAATGTTTTTCTGCCGGTGGAATAAACCGAATCCATTGTTATTATTGCATCGCGATAACCATGTTCGTTAAGTTCTGCGATAATTTTTTTCTGGTCGTCTTTGTATTTATCATTAATAAAACGTGAGGTTTTAAAAATACGGTACCAGTGTTTAATTTTAGTATCCTTCATTTTAGAACGCAACCTAATATTTTCAGATGTTCTAAAGAAGAGAAATTTTGTTTTATTTAATGAGGTTGTTTCACTATTTATCATTTTTTTATTGTCAACAATATCATTTCCAAATAATTGAATATTACTAATTTTAACTTTTTCATTTTTATTAATATCAAAAAATAAAATTATATGATTAGCAATAGTTGAATCGTCTTTCTGACTAATATTAACATCAACATTATAATATCCTTTATCTACAAAAAATGAACGGATAGTGTTTTTGGCATTCAATAAAGTGTTCTCTGTTATCTGATTACCTTTAATAAGTTTAATTTTATCGCGAAGGTCATCAGCATCACCTTTTGAAATTCCTGTAAATGAAAATTTGCTTAAACGAGGTCTTTCCTGTAAGTAAATATCAAGAAAAACGGTATTATTTAATATTTTAGTAATGCTTATTTTTATTTCTGAAAACAGTCCTTGTTCCCATAATTTTTTAAGGGTACTGGTAATTTTTTCGCCGGGGACGGAAATAGTATCGCCAACCTGTAATCCTGTAATATTAATCAGAATATTTTCGTCAAGATATTTAAGACCGCTAATTGTAATTCCACCAAGCTCGTAAGTATGTGGTATAGCATAATCTACATCTATTGATTCAGATGATACTATCTGGCAAAATATTGTTTGACTCGGGATAATGAACCCAACAGCAGCCAAAAAAATTATGGTCCACTTAATCATTATCTTGTACTGTTTTTAATTTGTTCACCGGTCATTCCAAATCTTCTTTCGCGTGTTTGATAATTGTAAATGGCTTTGTAAAAGTCATTTTTTGTGAAATCGGGCCATAATGTTTCTGTAAAATACAACTCTGTGTATGCTAACTGATAAAGTAAGAAATTACTGATTCTAAATTCACCGCTTGTACGAATTAATAATTCGGGGTCGGGGATTTCTTTGGTAGAAAGATACTTTTTAAAAGTATTTTCATCAATATTATAAGCATCAATAATATTATTTTTCACGTCGCTGGCAATAAGTTTAACGGCTTCAAGGATTTCCCATCTTGAACTGTAGCTTAATGCAAGCACCAATGTGAGTCCTGTGTTTTTTGAAGTAAGTTCTATTGATAAAAGAAGTTTGTTTCTAACATTTTTAGGTAACAGATTTATATTTCCAATAACTAATAATCTTATATTATTTTCAATAAGTTTTTTAAGTTCTTTATTTATAGTTGAAATAAACAAATTCATTAAAGCGTCTATTTCAATTTTAGGACGGTTCCAGTTTTCGGTAGAAAAAGCATAGAGGGTTAAAAACTTTAAACCTATTTCAGTTGATGATTCAACAACATCGTATACCGGTTTTACACCATGCTGATGTCCAAAAATGCGGGTACCGCCTTGTTTTTTTGCCCATCTGCCATTACCGTCCATAATAATAGATATGTGCTGTGGAAGTTTCTCAATATTGATAAGTTCTTTGTAATTCATATTATTGATATGCGTTGCATTCAATACTGGAAGGTTTAATTTGAAATGTTATAAATAATCCGCAAAATGAATACCAATCACGTTGATGAAAATAACCTGTTTGCTTACTAATGAGGTAATCATTTTCTGCTGTTGTAGTTGGCAGTTGTTTTGACCATACTACCCTATCTATTCCGTCGGTAAAAGTTTTTCTAAATGTCCATTCAAAACCCATTCCCATTCTTTTTAAGATATTAAATTTAAAACCAACGCCAAAAGGAATTGCCGGCTGATATGGATGAATAGCATAAGAAGCAACCAAAAAAGTTCCGCCAATGTGAACATAAGGAGTATAGGTATAATTTTTATCGCCTATTCTATAAATAAGGAAATTTAATTCTATTTGTCCGGTAGTTTCTACTATTGGTGTATAAAAATTAAATTTTCTATAGCGTTGGTATTTAAAATTGAAATCCATATCGTTACCTGAAAGTTCGCCGCCAAAAATAGATGCTCTTAGTGCCCAGCGGGGGTTCAAATTATATCGCATTAACGCTCCGTAAGCAAAATGAATTTGGTAAAATTGGTGTGAAGTATTTAAATCGCCTAAATAATAAGAAGTTCCGGCAAAGCCCCCAAAATCAAGGTTCTTCTGTGCAGATGCAGTAAATACTGTTAAGAACATTATTAAAATTAAGATAGCCCGTATAATTAACATGATATTTTTAAAAAATTTAGAATTTGGGCAAACCGCTTCGTGCAGTTTTTAATTTATAAGTAACGTTGATTGTAAGAAAAGAGTATGAATCGCGTGCTTTTGAAAAATTATCGGAATGCCCATCAAGGTAATCGGTTGATGTATAACGTTGACCAAACTCCAAACCCAATGAATATCTTCTGTTCATTGCGTATTTAAATCCTATTCCAATAGGAAAAACCATATTGAAATGATGAAAAGGTTGATTTTTATTTGAACGCGAGATGTAGTTTACCTTAGGGTAAGCCAAAACTCCTCCAAAACCCAAAAACACATAAGTGTTAACATAAGTAAATTTAAATCTGCTTAAATTCCTGAATGTGTAACGTGTTCCTAATCTTTCTTTTAGAACTGAATATTCAAATTGTAAACTTGGCTCAAAAATTCCGGAATAAAATGTTACAGCTCTGTTTTGGCGGGATTCCCAGTTTGTATTAAAATCACTTCCCTGCAACCTGCCATAAATAAAGTTCAGTTTTAATGCCATTTTTTCCTGAACTTTATACCTGGCACCAGCTAACAAATGATAACGCGTAGATTGAATATCAAGGTCGCCCATAAAATGCGTTCCGTCTTTATTTGCACCTCCTAAATCGCCAAAAAAACTTGTAGCACCAATTCCTCCAACAAATTCATACCTGGTACGCTTCCATCGCTGGGCAGAAGTAATTACGGGAATTACTAAAATTAAACTTAGTATAATTAAAAATATTTTTAGTTTCATTTTTATCTAAATTTGGGCATACCTTGCCTTGTAGTATAAAGCTTTACTGTTAAATTAATAACCATAAACATGTATGAATCTTTATCTTTTGCATCACCACGTTGTTGGTATGCTTCAGTCCATAAAGGGTTTTCATGAGATGAAGGATCGGCTAAATAAGCAGCAACATCTCCTCTGGAATCGCTTAACAATGTTTTATCATAATACGTTGTGCTAACATCGTCAATATAATCGGTAAAAGTTTTATGGGCACTAAATTCCAAACCAATGCTCCAGCGACGGTTTAACCCATACTTTAAACCAATTCCGTAAGGAATGCACACATTAACGCGTGAATATTTTTTCCTTGTAGGTACAAGTCCTTGTCCTTCAGTTCCTAATGGTTGAAGTGCATACCATTTAGCCTTAGCATAATTTCCTGGATTATAATAACCTTTTGGGTTATAATAAAAACCTCCTATTCCGAGAAAAAAGTAAGTATTTGTTTTGAATCCTTTTACACCTCTAACTCTTCGTAAGTTATAGCGGTGTCCTTGTTTTTCTCTTATAATTGAATATTCAAATTGAGTAGCAAATTCGACAATTGGCGTACGAAAATTCAAATTTCTGTAAGAGCGATATGTTTCTTTTGTAGTTTTATCATCGCC
>PCSS01000227.1:3968-8258 GCA_002771395.1 Bacteroidetes bacterium CG23_combo_of_CG06-09_8_20_14_all_32_9
TAAACTAAATACAGCACGAGTCATAGAAAATTCGAGATCGCGTAAAAAGTTGGTTCCTTCGCGGTTTGCACCTCCTAATTCGCCAAGAAAATTTGTTGCACCAGCACCAAAATAAACTTCGTAACGCATTCGTTTCCATCGCGAAGATGCTTGAGGGAAAACAATTTCGCTAATCAATAAAAAAAAACTTAATAAAATAATTACTCTCATCTTAATTAAAGATAAGACACATAAATAAAACTTCAAAAATAGATAAAAATTTAACCTATTACAAAAATGTTGATTTTTTATCAAAAATAAATACAAATATAAATAAATCGTTTCATTGCTTATTGTTAATTGCTTGATTGTTAAATTGCTTCATTACTAATAAGTATTCTATTTCCTTAATTTCTGGGGTCTGCGCCCCACATTAATTTATATCTAAGCGTATTAAAAAAATTATATTGTAAAGATTGCAGAATTTTTATTGTAAAATCGGCTTTTTTAATTGTAAGTTGGGCGGATGAATCGATAGCAATTGAACGATGGTCGAGTGAGATAAGACATTTTTTGGTACGACTTTGAATAGTAAGTGTAATTACAGCGGTATCGGGAACAACAAGCGGGCGTACATTTAAGTTATGCGGAGCTATGGGGCTGATAACAAAATTATTTGCTTCGGGTACCAGAATAGGTCCACCAGCGCTTAACGAGTAAGCGGTAGAGCCGGTAGCAGTAGAAATAATTAATCCATCGGCACGGTAACGGTTTAAATATTCGCTGTTTACCGATGCATTAATTGCAATCATCGAAGAAGTGTCAAGTTTATGAATAGTTAATTCGTTGAGTGCAAAATTAAAATCGGGAAAAATAGCAGAAGGGCTTGATAATTTGAGAAGGGTTCGTTCTTGAATTAAATAATTTCCGGAAAAAATAGCATTGAAGGCATTTTCAATTTCATTTTTTGAAATATTTGTAAGAAATCCTAATTGTCCGCTGTTTACGCCAACTATTGGAATATTTAAGGTTCTTACTATTGATACGGCTTCAAGAAAAGTTCCATCGCCACCAATGCAAATCATTAAATCAATATCGGGTTCAAGGTCGTAAAAACAAGTAAATGTCCCTTTAACATTAAATTTATTCGGGTAGTTTTTGTTAATGTTTTCAAGAAAAGTTTGAAAAACAAATATTTCAACTTTTTTGTCGGACAATTTTTTACAGAGTAAAGAAAAATACTCGTAAAAATCGGGGTTTATACGGTTTCCATGAAGACCAATTTTTTTAATCATTTAATAAAATTTAAAATGGTGCGTTAAAATGCAAAAATATACCTGTTTCGCCAAATTTATTTACCGAAAACTCGAAACGGAAAACTATATCGTAGTATGTTACAAAATCAATTCCTACTCCATATCCATAAAGAAACTCGTTTGAGTAGGGCATATTAATTTCAGTTTGATTCAACACATAACCGGCATCAAAGTTAAAACTTGTATAGAATGCATAATGAAATTTAGTGAATTTTTCTGCTTTAATTTTTTTAATTTGTTTAGTATGAGGTTTTACTAATTGGTATCTTAAAGAATTATTGCACAAACCAAATCCATTACCATCAATCACATATAGTTCCATGCCTTTTGTAAAGTTTTTATATCCAAATGCGCGTGAAAAAAGATACGAATAAGTTTTAAGGTTTGAATATTCGGCTTGTCCTGCAGTTGAGAAGAAAAAACGTTTTGAAAACTGAAAATATTTACTTGCTTTTGTATTTATTGTAAAAAAGTCGGTTTCGTTTTTTAACATTCCTAAACCGGTTTTAGAAACTGTTGCTGAAAGATAATATCCTTTTAACGGATAATAATTGGAATTACGTTTATCGCGGGTAAAATTATATGAAACAAAAATATATTGAGTCTCTTTGTTAAAATTTCCAAGAAAGTACTGGTTTGCTTCAAATAATGTATCGTTAATAAAATGATTGTTATAAGACATTTCAATATTATGACGGTTATAAATTTCGGGGCGCAAAGTAAAACTTATTGAAGCTGAAGAGTTTTGATAATTATATGTATTTGTAAAAAAATAATCTGGTTTATTGTTGGTTGTGATATATGCAAGTTTTTTTTGCCTGTAGTAAAGATATTTTATTTCAAATCCCAATTTTTGTTTTTTATCTATTCCCGGAACAGAATAAGCCAAACCATATTGTTCACGAAAACCACGCCGAAAAACAAATCGCAGCAATTCGTTTCTGCCTCTAAAATTTAACTGTGCTAAAAATAATCCGTAGTTAATTTTATCAAAACCTCTTTCGTAAAGCCATGAGTTAAAATTTCTGGTCGCCTGTTCAAAAATTGGAATGGGCCATAAATACCAGCGTTCAACTACTTTTATAGAAATATTTATTGTATTCGTTGTTGTGCCAAAAGTATCGGTTTCTGCAAAATTAAAAAGAGAGGTGTTAAGCAGATTTTCTTTAGCTTTTTTAAGTTGTTGGGGGATTTTATCAAGGTAAAGTGTATCTCCTTCTTTAAATGGAAGTTCGCGTAAAATTATTTTTGAATGAGTTTTTTTATTCCCCGAGATTTCAATTTTACCGAGCAAAAAAGTTTGCGAAAATGAAATAAGAGGAAAAAGAAATAAAAACAGTAATAAACGCATTAGTTAAATGTTCAGATATCGCATAAATTCATCAAAGCGGTTGTGATAAAGATTGTCTAAATCATTATCTTCCATATAAGAGGCTTTTACTATATAATTGTATCTGTAAAACGATTGTAAAATTCGTGAGGCATCACTTGTATTAAGTTTAATTGTTACATCCATTTTCATAGAAGTTTCTGAATCTGAAACATATAAACTTAAAATTTTTGCATTTTCACTTTCAACAATTTGTGTAATTTCGGATAACGAATAATCGTTTACGTTTATTTCAAGGATAATAATTGTTCCATGTTTATCTACAGCAGTAACTTTTGCAAAACCTTGAAGTAAATCGTGAAGAGTAATCAGACCGAGATATTCTTTTTTCTCGTTAAGTACTGGAATAACAGTTAGTTTAAGTTGAGCTACTAATTCTACAACCTCGTAAATATGTTGATATTCAGTTACATAAGGGCTGAAAAGTGAAAGTCTGTGATTTCCAATTGGCTCTTCAGCCATGTTTAGGTCGTAAATGTCGGAATCGGAAATAAGTCCCAGAAATTCTTTATTGTTTACAATTGGTAAATGCGAAATACGAAAGACTTCCATCCAGTTAAGTGCCTGAATTCCAGTATCTGAAGTTTTTAAAGAGGGGACTAAATCGGAAATTAAATCTTTTGCATGCATAATTATTAAATCTTTTTTTATAAATAACTTTGCCCTAAAAAAGGCATGACAAAATTAAGCGTAAATATAAATAAAATTGCAACACTCCGAAATGCGAGGGGAGGAAATGTTCCTGATGTTTTAAAAGTTGCTTTAGATTGTGAAAAATTCGGAGCACAGGGTATAACCGTTCATCCGCGCCCCGACCAGCGACATATTAGATTTGATGATGTTTATAAGTTGAAAGAAAATATTACTACTGAGTTTAATATTGAAGGTTATCCGGGCGAAAATTTTATTAATATGGTGATTGATGTAAAACCTGCTCAGGTTACTTTGGTTCCGGATGCCCCTGATGCCATTACCTCAAACGCAGGTTGGGATACGTTAAAAAATAAAAGTTTTTTACAGGAAGTTATTTATCGTTTTAAAAATGCAGGAATAAGAACTTCAATTTTTGTTGATACCAAATTGCAAAATATTGAAAACGCAAAACAAACCGGAACCAACAGAATTGAACTTTACACCGAACCTTATGCTATAAATTATATTAAAAATAAAGAAAATGCTGTTGCTCCATTTGCTGATGCTGCCATTTTAGCTAATAATCTTGGCTTGGGAATAAATGCCGGTCACGACTTGAACCTGCAAAATTTGAAATATTTTGCTCAGCATATTCCGGGTTTGCTTGAAGTTTCTATTGGTCATGCTCTAATTAGCGATGCTTTATATTTCGGATTACAAAAAACAATCGCTCTTTATTTGCGTGAATTATACTGTGAAAAGTAATAATTTTGGCGCTGTTACAAAGTACAAATATATTTAAACTATCTTGTGTGAAAGCATAATAGGCTACCGATAAAGACAACAATCTGAAAATTAATAGATGTTTTATTACTTAATTTTTAATGACTATCGGGTACAGTGCCTAAAATTTATTTACATTCTGTAATACAAGCGATTAATAATCTATTAAACAAATCGGGCATGTACCGT
>PCSS01000238.1 GCA_002771395.1 Bacteroidetes bacterium CG23_combo_of_CG06-09_8_20_14_all_32_9
ATGCTGAATTTACCGATGCTATTACACAAATCCCGTTATCGAAGGCTAAAAAAATTGACGTTGATTACGAATTAGGCGAAGACGTTTCGAGTGAAGTTAAATTTACCGATTTTTCACGCCGAACCATACTTGCCCTTCGGCAAAACCTTTCGTCAAAAATTTTGGATCTCGAAAAGGACAGCGTTTTTAATAAATACAAAAACCGCGTAGGAGAAATTGTTTCGGGCGAAGTTTATCAAATCTGGAAAAAAGAAATTCTTATTATTGATGATGAAGGCAATGAACTTATTTTGCCTAAAACAGAGCAAATTCCATCTGATTTTTTCCACAAAGGAGATAATATTCGCTCGGTGATTGTTAAAGTAGAAATGAAAAATAATAATCCGGTTATTATACTTTCACGTACATCTCCGGTTTTTCTTGAACGTCTTTTTGAACTTGAGGTTCCCGAAATATTCGACGGACTTATTACTATTAAAAAAATTGTTCGCACTCCCGGCGAAAGAGCTAAAGTTGCAGTTGAATCTTATGACGATAGAATTGACCCTGTTGGTGCTTGTGTTGGTATGAAAGGTAGCCGTATTCATAGTATAGTTCGTGAATTGCGTAATGAAAATATTGATGTTATAAATTTTACAAATAACACAAGTTTGTATATTCAGCGTGCATTAAGTCCTGCAAAAATAAGTGATATTAAAATTGTTGAACCCGATAAAAGAGCTGAAGTTTATCTTGACCCCGACCAGGTTTCGCTTGCCATTGGAAAAGGCGGGTTAAATATTCAACTGGCAAGTCAGCTTACTGGTTTTGAAATTGACGTTTATAGAAATGCTCAGGAAGGCGACGAGGATATTGACCTTGATGAATTTTCAGACGAAATAGAAGGCTGGATAATAGATGAATTTAAAAAAATCGGTTGCGATACGGCAAAAAGTATTCTCAATAACAGTATTGAAGAATTAGTTCGCCGTACCGACCTTGAAGAAGAAACTATTACAAACGTTGTAAATATCATTAAAACAGAATTTGAGTAACAAGTTTTTTATATATTTAAACCCTGTTACAGGAAACTAAAGTGCCCAATATGACAGAAGAAATAAAGGCAATGCGATTAAATAAAGTAGCGAAAGAGCTGAATGTTGGCATTCAGACCATTGTGGACTATTTGCATAAAAAAGGACACGATGTTGAAATTAATCCCAATGCAAAAATTTCGCTGGAAATGTATGAAGAACTTCTTGTAGAATTTAGTTCCGATAGCAATATTAAGAAGAAATCGGAAGAGATTAATCTTAAAACTAGTGAACGTAATGCATCTATAACAATTGACGATGTAAATAAAAATTCTGAAATAGAAGCGAATAAAGAACCGGAAAACGAAACTGTTGAACAATCTGAATTAATAATAAAAAATTTTAGCAATAAACCTGCTGAACCTCAGATAAAAATAATTGGCGAAATTAATTTAGACAAACAAAAACACAAACAAAAATCTGTTGTTGCCGAAACAAATGTATCTGAAACCAAAGTAACTGAAACTAAAGAACGCAAATCAAAAACTAAAAAAACAGAAAAAAAAACCCCCGAAATTTATTCTACCAAAATTGATAATATTAAAGATAATATTAAAATAGTTGGAAAAGTTGACCTTGCAAACATTGAGCAAAAAACCAAACCAACTAAAAAAAGCCGAAAACAAAAATATAAAGATAAGAATAAAAAAGTTGCTGAACGTAAAGAAACGGAACCGATAAATATTGCAACAAAACAAGAGACGCTTGAAACAAAAGAACATGTTGAATCTGTTGAAATTAAAAAAGAATCCAAAATTTACAGTCCATCATTAATAAAAAAAATATACGGGTCAAAAGTTATCGGAAAAGTTGAACTTGCTGCAACACCTCCTTCAAAACCTGAAGAAAAACGTCAACTTGCAGGTTCATCATCAGATTACAATGTTTCCAAACCGCACAAAAAGAAAAAACGCAAAAGAATTAACTATGTAAAATCGAATGATGTAAAAAACAATATTCCATTATCACCGGTAAAAACAGAAAATAAATTTTTTAGAAAAGGCGGTAAAAGACGCTTGCATCACAATAAGATAGACAATGTAGAAGTAGATCGTTCAATTCGCGATACCTTGGCAAGCATGTCAATAGGTACAAGAAAGACCGCAACATCTAAATACCGCCGTGAAAAACGTGATGCCATCAGCCAAAAATTGCAGGTTGAAATAGAAAAACAGGAAAAAGAAAAGAATATTCTGGAAATAAGTGAGTTTGTAACTGTAAATGAGCTATCCACCTTAATGAATGTACCCGTAAACGAAGTGATATTAACATGCATGAATTTAGGTCTCTTTGTTTCTATAAATCAACGCCTTGATGCCGAATTTATATCTGTCATAGCCGAAGAATTTGGCTTCAAAGTAAAATTTATTACTCTTGAAGTTCAATCAGATTTGGTTAAGAAAATTGCCGATAAACCGGAAGATTTAATTTCTCGTCCTCCAATTGTTACAGTTATGGGACATGTTGACCACGGTAAAACCAAACTTCTTGATTATATCCGTAATACAAATATAGTTGCAGGCGAAGCCGGAGGCATTACACAGCATATTGGTGCATACAACGTAAAATACGAAAGCGGAAGACAAATAACCTTTCTTGATACACCTGGTCACGAAGCATTTACGGCTATGCGAGCACGCGGCGCTCAAATTACCGATGTTATAATTATTGTAATTGCAGCCGATGATGGAGTTAAACCTCAAACAATTGAAGCTATTAATCATGCGCAGGCTGCTAATGTTCCAATGGTTTTTGCAATAAATAAAATTGATAAACCCAACGCAAATCCCGAAAAAATACGCGAAGAACTATCAAAAATGAATTTACTGGTAGAAGAATGGGGTGGTAAATATCAATCACAGGAAATTGATGCAAAACACGGTACCAACGTTGCACTTTTGCTCGACAAAGTTATTTTAGAAGCCGAGATGCTTGATTTAAAAGCAAATCCAAACCGCGATGCGGAAGGAGTTGTAATAGAATCGTCGCTTGATAAAGGGCGGGGATATATAACAAATTTACTGGTAAAAAACGGAACACTTCATGTTGGCGAAGTTGTTCTTGCAGGTTCGTTTTATGGCAAAATAAAAGCGATGTTTAACGAACGTAATCAAAAACTGAAAGAAGCAGCACCATCAATGCCTGTGCAAATTCTCGGACTAAATGGTGCACCTCAGGCAGGCGATAAGTTTAATGTGTTTATATCTGAACCCGAAGCAAGAGAAATTGCTAATAAACGAATGCAGATTTTACGCGAACAAGGCTTACGCACTCAAAAACATATTACTCTTGAAGAAATCGGTCGTCGTTTGGCAATTGGTAACTTTAAAGAACTTAATGTTATTGTTAAAGGTGATGTTGACGGCTCTATTGAAGCGTTAAGCGATTCATTAATAAAACTTAGCAATGAAGAAATTCAGGTTAATGTTATACATAAAGCTGTTGGGCAAATTTCTGAATCAGATATTATGCTTGCTGCCGCTTCTAATGCTATAATTATAGGATTTCAGGTTCGCCCTTCACTTAATGCACGTAAACTTGCCGAAAAAGAAGAAATTCAGATTCGCCTGTATTCCATTATTTACGATGCAATTGAAGAAATTAAACAGGCGATGGAAGGTATGCTTTCCCCTGTTATTAAAGAAGAAATTCTTGGCTCGGCAGAAATACGCCAGATTTTTAAAATTGGAAAAGTTGGAACTGTTGCCGGATGTATGGTTAATGAAGGAAAAATTTATCGTACTTCAAAAATGCGGGTAATTCGCGATGGTATTGTGGTTTATACCGGTGAGTTAGGTTCTCTTAAACGCTTTAAAGATGATGTTAAAGATGTCGCTTCGGGACTCGATTGCGGACTTAATATTGAACGTTTTAATGATATTAAAGTTGGCGACATTATTGAATCTTTTAAAGAATTTGAGGTAAAACAAAAACTATAAATCACTTTTTGAAAGGGCATAAAATGCATTTCTTTAACAAGCGGCAGGAGGCAGTAAGCAGTAGCAGCAGGCAGGACTGCAAAAACAAGCGGCAGTAGGCAGGACTACCTTTTAAGGATTTTAAATCCTAAATCCTTAATCTTTCACTGCCGCTGCCAACTTTAATAAGTAAGTTGTTGCCTATTGTAGTATAAAATTATAACCATTTTAAAATTTTTGTAGAATATTGTTTTAAAAATTAGTATCTTTGTAAAAATAAAATTAAAACCAACGAATTATGAAAAAATTATTGTTCTCAACAGCGTTACTGTTATCATTTTGTTATTTGCCGGCTCAAACAGATAATTCACAAAAAGATAAGCAGAGTACCACAGAAGATGTTTTATTTTTGAAAAAATCCAATGCCTTACTAAAAATCCAATTGAAAGAGCAAAAACAAACTCTATCAAAACAAATTCAAAAAACCGACAGTGTTATTTCATTACTTCAATCAACAAATAGTGAAATACAAAAAGGAGCTGATAATCAAAATTCCATTACCCAGTCCATTAACAATTTAAAAGAACGGGTAACTAATGTTAATCAGGCTTTAAGCAAAAGAAAACTTTATGCAATTATCGCTTTTATTGGTTCTATCATTATTGTTCTGCTCTATTTGTTTTATCTGAAAAAGAAATCAGTTGTTATTAGCAAAAACATTAAACAAAATGAGGAAAATTTAAACAAACAATTATCACAGGTGAATGAACATATTGGCAAGGAAATTTTTGAGATAAAAGAAAAATTTGAAAAACAGACAAAAGAAATTAATCTGGCAATCGAAAAACAAAGTACTGCGAACAAAGAAATGTTAACAAAGCAACTATCCGATACAAAGGATATTATAAATAAAATGAACAATGAAATTAATAAAACTATTGAAAGCCAGATACTATCAGTTAAAGGAATATTTAATGAACAACTTTCCCTGTCTGCTAATGAATTCAGCAAAAAAATAACTGATGCTAATAAAACTATTGAAAGCCAGATACTATCAGTTAAAGGAATATTTAATGAACAACTTTCCCTGTCTGCTAATGAATTTAGCAAAAAAATAACTGATGTTAATAAAACTATTGAAAGCCGGATACTATCAGTTAAAGGAATATTTAACGAACAACTTTCCAAATCTGCTAATGAATTCAGCAAAAAAATAACTGATGTTAATAAAACTATTGAAAGCCAGATTACTACAATCAAAAATGATTTTAGTACAAATATTAATGAAATAAATGAAAGATTAAAGAATACAGGTCTAAACAAGTCCTGATAAATTTGTACATTTTAAAAAAGTTATTTATTGTTATTCATAGTTATTCAGTGGTCATACAATAGTCATACGGATAGTCATTCAATAGTTATTCAGTAGTATTACAAGCGAATGACAATTGAATGACAGCGAAGCGAAACGCAGTCAGCGAACTTTATAGACAGACTCTACTTAAAAAAGTCCTTCTCTGTTTCCGATTGCAGTATATAAGCCCAAAAACACAATATTTTGATTGTAACTATTATAAGCATCTCCGGGATTGTTTTGAAATTTGTTAAATATTCTTCTGTATCCAATTCGTGCAGTAAGAAACCATAGGGGATTTATTAAATAACCAATTGAAAATTCGGCTAAATTCTGATTTTGTTTACTGCCTTGAAAAAGTTTATTTCCGTATTCGTTTTTATTTTCATCATAAGAACGATAAATATTATAACCCATATTAAGAGTATCATAATCGGTACCTTGTATTGATACCTTTATTAAAGCAGAACCGAACCACCTGCCTTTTTCGTAACGAATTTGTGCAATTCCTTCAGCAAAGTTCGCTCCAAGCGGGTGAGCTAAAGGTTGATTATAATTTCCGTTGTTTTCAAAATAATCGTTATGCGAATAAGTAAAAGGTCTTACAATATTCGCTTCTGCAAGTGCATACAGATTTTTAATTCCGAAAAGATTGAAAGTTTTAATTCCCGCCTGAATTCCGAATTTGTTTCCCCACCAGCCTTTGTTTGCTTTTATTTCGGAAAGTTTAAATTCATCAAGAAGAAATTGACCGTATAAATGAGTGGTTTTAAGCATTCGCATTCTGAAACCGAAACCCATAATTACATTGTCGGGTGAGCCAAGTGAAAACTCAACAGGACGGAAAAAAATTACAGGGTTCAAATAATTTACATCAAAACCACGATTCCCTAAAGAATCTTGTTCACGCCAAATTACTGTTTCGAACATATTAAAATTCAATCGTCTTCCAATATTCCAACTTAAAATATGCGATGCTGAATATTTTTTTTGAAGAGGTGAACTGACTTCTAAAGAACTCTTTTCGTGTAAAAAAGAATAAAGTATTATGTACTTAACTTTCCAGATATTAACAGTTCCTTTAAAAAACGGGTAAGCATTGGAATTATCTGAAATAAACAGTGAACGGTAACCATCGCTCCAAAAAACTTTATCGCGACCAACTTGTAAGTTCATAAAATCGGCAACCTGCCATGAAGCGTAACCTGTAATATTTTGATACAAATAATTGTATTTGTTTTTGTCAACTTTCCCGAAGTGTGGAAGAATTCCATTTGTGTCAACAAAAGCGGCAATATTACCTTCTTTGTGAAAAGCGGCAATATTACCTTCCTGGTGAGTAATGATGGCGGAATATGAAAATTCTACAGCAAGTTTTTTCCCCAGCCAGGTTTCTATTGTAAGTCCATGTTCAGTGAAAAATGATGGATTGGCACTTCCAATATCTGTAATAATCGGATTAATACTGAATCCGTTTTTTTCATTTTTAACACTAATAAAATTCTTGTTAAAAAACCAATTACCAAAAGTTTTTTTATCTTTTACAGTAAAGCAGGAATCAAAAATATTTGTTTTAGAAATTTCTGAGATTAAAACGGGTCTGATGATTGTATGGTTTTCGGGATTAGAATATAAAACATTTTCGAAGCAAATTGGCAAATACTTATCGTTTGGTAAAAAAAGCGGTTGAGCAATGGTACGAAAAGAAATTACCAAAAAGCCGGCAGCCAAAACAATAAGGTGCTTTTTTATTTGTTTCATTAATGCAAAGATAGGAAAAGCCTGTTTGTTTGTGTTATACCAAAAAAGTTTTATTACTTTGCAGTGATGATTTTTGTAACAGGCGGAACCGGTTTTCTTGGCGCGCACTTGCTTGCAAGGCTTGCAGGTGAGGGCATGTCTGTTCGTGCATTAAAACGTAAAAGCAGTTCTACCGAAAAACTTCAAAAAATATTTTCAAAATACGGATGTTCCGATTTTTATAACAAAATAGAATGGATAGAAGGTGATATTCTTGAATATGGATTATTGTTAGAAAGTTTGCAGGGAGTTTCGCATGTAATTCATGCGGCAGCGATAGTATCGTTCAATAAAAAGGATTTTAATACAGTTGTAAAAGGAAATGTAAAAGGAACTTCAAATTTAATTGATGCTGCACTTTCTAATAACGTTCAACGATTATGCTATGTAAGCTCAATTGCTGCACTTGGAGTTAACGAAAATGGCAACCTCATTGATGAAAATTCAAAATGGTGCAATGTAAAAGGAAATTCTGCTTACTCAATTGCAAAATATTATTCAGAATTGCAAGTGTGGCGGGGATATTATGAAGGGTTACCCTGTGTAGTTGTTAATCCGGCTGTTATTTTGGGTGCCGGGAATTGGAGAACAGATATTTCTTCGCTTTTTGCAAAAGTAAGTAAAGGCTTAAACCATTATTCCGGTGGAAGTTCAGGTTTTGTTGATGTTACAGATGTGGCTGAAATAATTATCCAACTTACTTTGCATTCTGAAGTAAACGGCGAGCGATTTATAATTTCGGCTGAAAATATTTCTTATTGTAATTTGTTAGGTATGATTGCCAAAGCTCTCGGTAAAGAACCTCCGACAAAAGAAATATCTGAAGCCATGTTAAAATTTGAATCAAAATTAAGTTCATTTGGTTCATTTTTTTCAAAAAACAAATCTATGCTTTCATCGGATTTGGTACGTATTGCAACTGCAAAACGTCATTATTCCAATAAAAAAATCTGTAATTTGCTTTCGTATCATTTTAAGCCGGTTCAGGAAACAATAAACGAAATGGCTAAAGAATTTTTATGTAATTTTTTGTAACTATTGTCTAACTGCATAAATAGTGTTTGTCTGTAATATCAATCTTTTTCATTTTAAGGTATATGGTATAAGGAAATAGGGAATAAAGCGAACCCCTTATAC
>PCSS01000286.1:0-435 GCA_002771395.1 Bacteroidetes bacterium CG23_combo_of_CG06-09_8_20_14_all_32_9
TTCAGCAACAGATTATAATTTTTTGTTTGTTGTTGATGTTCAAAAAGCAGGACAGGCATCATTTTTAATGGGAGCATTAAATATTCTTTCCGATTATTCAATTTCAAAAAGAGATTATAAAAGCATTGAAATTATTGATATGCTCGATACAAAAACAAAAGAAACATTAAGTTTTGCTTTTATAGATAATTTAATGGTAGGCAGCTATACATCAGCACTTGTTGAAAAAGCTATTGACCAAAAAGATTCAAATTACTGGCTCAATAACAAAAAATTCCAGCTCGCTAAAAAAGAAACAAAATCGTCGCTTTTTAACTTTTACATAAACTATAAAATTATTCCCGATTATTTAAAATGTTACATGGATGAGAGTAGCGATTTGGTAAATGCATTATCGCAAACAATGGCTTACACTTCGCTAAAATGTGATTTAGA
>PCSS01000286.1:452-1621 GCA_002771395.1 Bacteroidetes bacterium CG23_combo_of_CG06-09_8_20_14_all_32_9
AGCCAGGAAAAATGTCGGCTTATGAAATTGTACCCGAAAACGCAGCACTATACTTGCCAATGTGTTTTAATGATTTTAACGATTTCTTTGAAAAACTAAAAGAATATTATAAATCGGCTGATACAACTAAATACGAAGACTACAATCACAATATCGAAAAGCTTGAGAAATTTTTAAAAGTAAATTTAAAAGACGATTTTTTTAGCTGGATTGGAAGCGAAATTGCATTTGTAAAACTTCAACCCGAAGCCAATGCACGCGAAGAAGATGTTGTTGTTATAATAAAAGCCAATGATATTTCAAAAGCAAAATCGGGATTAGCACATTTATTACGCCAAATAAAAAGACGTACTCCTGTAAAATTTCAAGAAACAGAATATCAAGGATATCCTATAAATTATTTGAGTGTAAAAGGATTTTTCAAAATGTTTCTCGGAAAAATGTTTGGGAAACTCGAAAAACCATACTTTACTTATATTGGCGATTACGTAGTATTTTCAAATTCCGACAGTCAATTAATAGATGTTATTGATGATTTCACAAATGAAAAAACACTTTCAAAAAATGAAGCGTTTATGAACTTCAAAAAAGATTTTGATGATGAAGCCAATGTTACAGCATTTATTCAGACTCCCAAAATATATAAACACATGTATTTTTATGGAAACGATTCTTTAAAAACAAGTTTAAAAAACAATAAAGCTCTTATTTTGAGTTTTGTTAGAATTGGATTTCAACTAGTTTCAGATGGCAACATATTTAAAACCTTGCTAATTACAGATCATGATACAAATGCATTAATGGACGAAACATTAGAAAAAATTGAAAATTCGGCCGAAGAACTTTACTATAAAGATTATGATAGTTTAGATTTTAAAGTAGATTTAACTGGAGTACCAACATCAGATAATTCGCCTGTAACATTATACTACAACGACAAACAAATTATGTCAGAAGGAAACGTAATTGATGGCAAACCACATGGAATATGGAAAAATTATTACTTATCCGGAAACTTGCATAGCATTATTAAATACGAAGAAGGTTTTGTAAGCGGACATTGCATTTTTTACTACGATAATCCCGACCAAAATATTAAAGCCGAAATGAATTTTGTTGAAGATATAATGGAAGGCGACTACAAGGAGTTTTACGAAAACGGTAAACCA
>PCSS01000286.1:1634-2511 GCA_002771395.1 Bacteroidetes bacterium CG23_combo_of_CG06-09_8_20_14_all_32_9
TTAAAGAAGGAATTGAAAAGGAATAGTTTTAAGTAGTGTTCAAAAAAAAACATATAAATTTGCTCTTATATAGTTCAATGGCTAAATTGTTGTTGAATAACAATTTAACAATTAAGCAATTTAACAATCGCTATTAAATGTAATTTTTAAGTTTTTTCTTGCAAACACTAAATAAAATTAATTTACCTTCGTGCAAAATTTAAAAATCAATTATTTTATGAGAAAATCATTAATTTATGTTTCATTTATTGTTGCTTCGATTGTATTAGCATCGTGTGGCGATAAAAAAGACAATAAGGAAGTAGTACTTTCTAATAACCGCGATTCATTAAGTTATTCTTTTGGTGTAAATGTTGGTTCGAGCATGAAACAAGAAGGAATTGACACTTTAATTAATCTCGATATTTTTACTCAGGGTTTTAATGCAGTGATGACAAATAACAATCCTGCATTAACCAGCGAACAAGCTTTAACAGTATTAAAAGCTTATTTCTCAAAATTACAAAACAAAGAATTTGAGAAAAATAAAGGTGAAGGCGAAAAATTCTTATCCGAAAATGCTCAAAAAGAAGGAGTTAAAACACTTCCCAGCGGATTACAATATAAAGTAATAAAAGAAGGAACAGGTGCTAAACCAAAAGCCGAAAGTACTGTAAAAACTTTTTATACAGGTAAATTATTAGATGGAAAAGTATTCGACAGCAACGAAGGTAAAACTCCTGTTGAATTTCCATTAAATCAGGTTATTCCCGGCTGGACAGAAGGAATTCAACTTATGTCGGTTGGTGCAAAATATGAATTTTATATTCCATACAATTTAGCTTATGGCGAAAGAGGAAACCCACAGGGCGGAATTGCACCATTCTCAACTTTAGTT
>PCSS01000286.1:2542-2871 GCA_002771395.1 Bacteroidetes bacterium CG23_combo_of_CG06-09_8_20_14_all_32_9
CTTTGTCAATGATGTTCCCATTTTACAGAATGTTAATAGCACTTTTGTAAGCGTTTTTTCTATTGTAGGAACTACGATAGCAATACAAAATATTGGGATTCTACCACTAATATTTTTGCTGGTATAATTTTAGTGAATAAATTGGCTCATATTAGGCATATATAGTTGTATTATACTGCGAACGGGATAAATTTCTGCATTTTTATAGTCCCGTTAGAGTCTGCCCCGAATTTACTTCGCATTGGCGTCAAGTTAAGGATTGAATTTATGGGCTAAAGCCCGCATCAAATGTGGCATTCAAACCCCCGACATAAATGTCGGGGTTATTG
>PCSS01000286.1:2889-4598 GCA_002771395.1 Bacteroidetes bacterium CG23_combo_of_CG06-09_8_20_14_all_32_9
GCGTATGCGAATTTATTTCGGGGGGCGAAATTATATGTCGTGCCTACGGCAATTTTAAGGTTAAACTGTGAATTGATGCGGAAATTTATTCGATTTACAGTATAAAATAATCATTTAAATATTCTAAAATATGAGTGATTTATAGCTATTTTTATTATAGTTGCATAACATTTTTTATTTTTCAAAAATTTTTCTGACTTTTGAAGTCTTGTTTAATAAATAATAATCATGCAAGATATTGAATCATATAAACCCAAAAATCACATAAGAATTGTAACTGCTGCTTCGTTATTTGATGGACACGATGCTACAATTAATGTTATGCGTAGAATACTTCAGTCGTCGGGAGCCGAAGTAATTCATTTAGGTCATAACATTTCGGTACAGGAGATTGTTGATTGTGCTATTCAGGAAGATGCGCAAGCAGTTGCAATTACATCTTATCAGGGTGGACATATAGAATTTTTTAAATATATGTTCGACCTTTTAAAAGAAAGAAAATGTGGACACATTAAAATTTTTGGTGGCGGTGGAGGAGTTATACTTCCCAAAGAAATTAAAGAACTTCAGGAATATGGTATTACCCGATTATATTCGCCCGATGATGGTAGGGCAATGGGGTTGCAGGGAATGATTAATGACATGTTAGAAAAATGCGATTATCCTTGCGGTAAAAAAATAAAAATCAACATTAAAGAAATTCAAAACAAAGACCATCATTCAATTGCAAAAGTTATTTCGGCAGTTGAAAATTATCCCGATGAAATAAAAAAAGAAATTTCAGAAATAAACAAACTTGCATCAAAAATTAAAATTCCCGTATTAGGAATAACGGGTACAGGTGGCTCAGGCAAATCGTCGCTAATTGATGAATTTGTCAGAAGATTTTTAATTGAGTTTCCAAAAAAACAAATTGCAATAGTTTGTGTTGACCCTTCAAAACGCAAATCGGGTGGCTCGTTATTAGGCGACAGAATAAGAATGAATTCCATAATTAATCCACGTGTCTATATGCGTTCAATGGCAACACGACAATCCAATTTAGCCTTATCAAAATATGTAATAGAAACAATAAACATACTAAAAATTGCAGGATTCGATTTAATAATTATAGAAACATCAGGTATTGGACAATCTGATACAGAAATTATTAACCACAGTAATTTTTCGCTTTATGTTATGACACCCGAATACGGTGCAGCATCGCAATTAGAAAAAATTGATATGCTCGATTTCGCAGATATAATTGCGTTAAATAAATTTGATAAACGTGGTGGAATGGATGCACTTAGAGATGTAAAAAAGCAATATCAACGTAACCATAAACTTTTCGATAAAGATGTTGATTTAATGCCTGTTTATGGAACTATTGCCTCTCAATTTAACGACCCTGGAGTTAATCAGCTTTTTAAAACAATTATAGAAAAAGCAAACGACAAATTTGGTGTGCACTTTAAATTAACAACTCACATAACAAATGAAATACCCGAAAAAATATACATTATTCCACCACAGCGTATTAGATATTTGTCAGAAATTACAGATACAATCAGGGGATACAATTTAAAAGTTGAAGAACAAGCTGAAATTGCACAAAAACTTTATGGGTTAAAACTTTCTATTGAAGTGGGCAAGAAAAATAAAAACAATAAGCACATTGTTGAAGAATTAGAATCAATTTACAATGATTTGAATGAAGATTTAGAAAA
>PCSS01000315.1:0-2438 GCA_002771395.1 Bacteroidetes bacterium CG23_combo_of_CG06-09_8_20_14_all_32_9
AAAATATCTTCTTTCTTCATTGGTCTTATCTGTTTATACCAATAAAAGTTTGCAAGCAATAAATCTATTACCGGCAGTTCGTTTATAGGATGCAAAACTGCGGTGGGTTTTGTTAAAAAACAATATTTTTGAAACCTTACCTTTATCTAAATAAATTGTCATTTTGCTGCTTTCGGTTTTGATGTATTATTTATACACATTTTTTCTGTGTCCGACATTAATACATAGTAACAGTAATAATTTTATCTTCAATTTCATAAATAATACGGTAGTTACCTTTACGGATACGGTAAGCATTACGACCTTTGAGTTTTTTATAGCCAAAGGGGCGAGGATTATCGGCAAGGTTGTAAATGCTTTTCTTAACCCTTTCATAATTTTTCATTGGAATTTTCTTCAATTCCTTCTGAGCGATACGTGTAATTAAAACTGTATATCTTATTTTTTTCTTTTGCTTTCAATTTCTTTTACTGCCTGTTCAAAGGGAATCACTTTACTTTTTTTAGCTTTGGTTGCATCATAAGCCCTGATGTCCTCAAGTTCTTCAAGTTCATCAAGAATTTTTTTATAATCTTTAATAGGCAGAATAACGGATAAGCGTTTGCCCGCACTGTTAATCACAAAATTTTCTTTAAACATGGTATCCGATTTTAAGTGAAACATTTATTCTTGTACAAAAATAAATATAAAACACGGCATTTTTCAAAATATCAAAAAAGTAGTTTACACAGTTGGATAATCTCGTTGTCGGGTTATAGTAAAAAATACATTATGGTTTGGTGATGAGACTGATTCTTTAATCATTATTTACTGAAAATATCTTCTTTCTTCATTGGTCTTATCTGTTTATACCAATGAAAGTTTGCAAGCAATAAATCTGTTGCCGGCAGTTCGTCTATAGGGTGCAAAACAGCGGTAGGCTTTGTTAAAAACAATATTTTTGAAACTTTACCTTCATCTAAATAAATCGTCATTTTGCTACTTTCGGCTTTATTTGCACCAATTAGTTCATTATTATCTTTCGGAAAATAAACCGATTCGCCATTGCCATCAACTTCAATTCGCATAAGTTCCTTATCTTTTATATAGCCAATCATATTTTTCCCTTTAATCTGGTTAAAACGAATAGTATCTTCCTGCGAAATAATAAATGCAGCATCTTGTAAAACAATATAATCGGCTTCATTGTTTTTAGTATGAATTTCAATAATTTTTGCAGTAAGTTGATGAACTTCGGACCACATAACCGGCATGTTAAATAATTTAATAATTGAATCGCGAAACGAATATGTTAGTGAATCGCAGCTTCCCTGCATATCTGTTTTAAATAGTTTTACATGGTTGTATGCTTTTGTTAATTTGTAAATTCCAATACTATCGGTTAAAGTATTTGTTCTTAAAGTATCGGCATGTAAAAACAACGAATCGTTATTGTTGAAATTGATAAAAACTGCACTATCGGTAAGCATTGCCTGTTCAGGTGATTCGTAATAGTAACCGAAATTTCCTAATAAAATAATATTTGCTGATGTGTCAATTATTTCAACATTTTTATAAGCTTTACCGTATCCTTTGTTACGGTCATAATACAAGCTGTCGGCTTTAATGGTTTGGGCTTTACTTATTAAATATGCGTTCTTATTAAATTGACTTATTTCTGTTTTAGTATTATACCAGCCATTTTCGCAATATATTAAGTTTGAGTCACCTACAATTTTTGATGGGCCGTAAAAAGACGTTAACTCTGTTTGGATATTATACCTTAGGGAGTCGGAATACATGTGATACTTTGGATTAGTAAGTATTACGTTTTTTACAGCTACAAAATCCTTTAACAAAGCAAAATAATAACCCCATTTGCTTACTAATGAATTATCGCCGTCTTTAATTTTTCCCCAGTTAAAATAATATCCCATGTTCAAATTACGGTCGTAATTCATTGAATCGGTGGTAAGAATGGCGTTTTTATTCTTTAATTTTACATTATTTCTAACCTGTGCAATTTTTGTATTTCCGTAATATCTTATAGAATCGCCCCATAAATCAATTGTGTCGCCAAAATTTATGTGAACATGACTATACATAACAACGTTGTTTCGTAAGGAGTTAAAATATGCGCTATCGCATTTTAAAACAGCGTTATCGTGCTTAAATGCAACATTTCCGGTAAGTCTTTTTATTTCTTTTCCGAGTAATTGTTCATCATAGTCAATAAAATCGGCGTTAAGAAGTTCAATTTTTTTTACTTCCTGAGCGTGTAAAGTAAAAATTTTTAAATAAAATAAAAGGAATATGAATATTTTGGTATTTTTCATTAAATTTTTTATAGTTTAATGAGTATTTTTTAATAGGTGTAATTTGTGGCAACATTTTTTTTGCCGGGTAGTTACATATTTTTATTACCATTTTATTTTCAGTAATTCAGAAATAATATTATC
>PCSS01000315.1:2453-10311 GCA_002771395.1 Bacteroidetes bacterium CG23_combo_of_CG06-09_8_20_14_all_32_9
GCAATTGCCCGAATATCTTCAATATCAGGTGAAAATTTGCCATTAAATACTGAATGTGCTTTAGCACCGATAATAAGAAATTGTGAAGCGCGTGGACCTGCTCCCCAGTTAATATATTTTGATGCAAGTTCGTGTGCTTTTTCTTTGCCAGGACGGGTTATCGAAGCAAGATTTACAGCATATTTTAAAACATTGTCGTTTACCGGAACTTTGCGAATAAGCTCCTGGTAATAAATAATATCTTCTGCTGAAAGGATTTTTTCTACGTTTACTTCTAATTCCGATGTTGTTGTACGAACAATTTCTATTTCGTCGGAGAATTTCGGGTAGTCAAGTAATGTATTAAACATAAAACGGTCAAGTTGGCTTCGGGCAAAGGGTATGTTCCTTCCTGTTCAATAGGATTTTGAGTAGCAAGGACAAAAAATGGTTCATCAAGAATAAAATGATGACCGGCAGCAGTAACAGAACGTTCCTGCATAGCTTCGAGCAAGGCAGATTGGGTTTTTGGCGGTGTACGGTTAATTTCGTCGGCAAGAATAAAATTTGCAAACAACGGTCCTTTTACAAAACGGAACTGCCGGTTTTCGTCTAAAACTTCTGTTCCGATAATATCCGAAGGCATTAAATCGGGCGTAAATTGAATTCGTTTGTATTTAAGTCCGAGAGAATTAGCAATTGTTGTAACTAAAAGAGTCTTAGCTAATCCCGGAACACCGATAAGCAAACAGTGCCCACGACTGAATATTGTTATTAAAACTTCTTTTACTACGTCATCTTGTCCAATAATTACTTTTTTTATTTCGTTGGAAAGCTTTTCGTGAGCATGTATAAGGTTATTAACTGCTTCTACGTCGTTCATCATAAATTCTTTTGCCATAAATTGTTAATTGTTAATCGTAGTTCATTGTTTTTTTCTGCACGGTCAAGGTAATTGATATATCCATTAAGGATATTCAACGCTTTTTCAATTTTCATTTTTCCTTCTGAATATTCATTTTCCAAAATATAATTTTCATCTTTAGCAGTAATCAAATCATCAATCAATTCAAAAAGAGAACCTCTGCTTATCCTGCAAAACTGTATATTTTCTTTATAATGAAATCTTCCGTATCCTTCAGCAATATTTCTAGTGGTTGAATGTGATGCCCGCTTCATATTATCAATTAAATCATATTTTTCAGAGGATGGAAATTTTTTAATCAACGATGAGATAAATTTTCTTACTTCAACACAAGCTTTCCAACATTCAAGGTCTTCAAAACTTTTTATTTGCATTGTATCTCTTATGTTTTTTACGATTAACGAATAACAATTAACTTTACTATTATTTGTTAAAAAAATTAAATTATTTAATCCAGTCTGAATATAAAAAATTGCAGTTTTTATAAGAGTTATCAATATGAATGTATGTTATTTGCTGCTCTTTTTCAACCCATCTTTTCATTATATTTTGTTTTTTTTTGGCAATAGAAATTTCCTGAATTTTTTGGTAATCATCGGTTAAATTTGCTTTGTGTAATGGGTAACGTGCTTTTAGTCTGATTATTTTATAGCATTTCTTTCCTTTTTCGTCGGTAAATTCAAAGGGTGAACTTATTTCTCCGATTTTTATTTTTTTTATCTGGTACGATGTTATTGCATCAAGTTGGTCTAAATCAAAACGGTTGTTATTGTTGTACGGATTAACTGCAAGTCCGCCATTGTAGCGGGTTTCATTATCCTGACTATATTTTTCTGCGGCTTTTATAAAAGTAATTGAATCAAGGTGAATACTTGTTGTTAAGCTATCCAACCTGTTTCGTGATTTTACAGCGGAAACGGGGTCAACTTTTGGAGTTATCAAAATGTGTCGTATGTTTATTTGTTCTCCACGGCGTTCAATTAACTGAATTATATGGTATCCGTAATCTGTTTCAACAATTTTGGAAACTTCTCCATCTTTAAGTTTAAAAGCCACAGCAGCAAATTCAGGAACAAGGTCGCTTCGCCCGACAAAACCAAGATCACCGCCTTTTGTTGCACTTCCGGGGTCTTCGCTGTAAAGAACTGCAAGTGTGCCAAAATTATCTCCTTTTAAAACCCTGTTGCGTAATTCATTTAGTTTTTCTTTAACCGAAAGTTTTTCCTGTTCGGTAATAGCAGGGTAAAGTACAATTTGCTCGTATTCAATTTCTTCGTTAATTACAGGAATACTATCGGGAGGGAGTGTTTTAAAAAACTGACGAACTTCCGACGGCGTAACTTTTATATTACCTGTGAGTTTATCCTGCATTTTTTCAGATACCATTTGCTTTTTAAGCGATTCACGTAAGTTGTTTTTAATTTCAAAAATAGATTTATTAAAATATTCTTCTAATTTTTTTTCGGAACCAACCTGCGAAACAAAATAGCGAATACGTCTGTCTAATTGGGCATCAACTTCTTTATCGGAAACAGTAAGGCTATCTAATTCAGCTTGATGTAGCAGCAGGTTTTGATAAAGTAGTTCTTCTAAAATATTACATTTTAAATCTACTATATTGCTGTTGTTTTCAGATTTTATTTGAATAAACTGGCTTTCGATGTCGCTTTTTAAAACATAGTTATTGCCTACAACAGCAATAATCTGGTCGATTACTTTATCTTGTGAAAATGCTTGATTTGTAAACCATAACAACGTAAAAAAGCAAAAAATAACAAGTGTTTTTTTA
The DNA here is from genome assembly GCA_002771395.1 of Bacteroidetes bacterium CG23_combo_of_CG06-09_8_20_14_all_32_9. Taxonomy (GTDB): domain Bacteria; phylum Bacteroidota; class Bacteroidia; order Bacteroidales; family GWA2-32-17; genus GWA2-32-17. The sequence goes on from PCSS01000315.1 coordinate 5,147, forward strand.
ACCATGGATTAATAAATTTCAACATTTTTTTTGTTTAACTCTGTTTTTAACGCATTATTTTCCAAATTATTTAAAAGTTCAATTCTGCGTTTGGTTAATATTATCGGAGTAATTAATTTTACGGCAAATTCAAGTGGGGCAGGATTTCCTGCAAGCTGAAACTCTTTAAGATTAACAAAGTAGTAATAATTAGTATCGGCAACTTCAATTTGCTTATTGGTTTTTAAAAAAGTTTCCTGATCTGTAATATTTGTCGGAATCATTTCTAACAGAGAATTAAATGAAATCCATTTTTTTTTAAAATCATCGTATTTAAAGGCGTATTTATTACAGTATTCGTCTAATTTCTTTAGGTCTTTTATTTTAGTGCTTGTGTATAAAATTTTTACTTTTTCGGGTGTAGGTGCCGATTTTGGCAGTTCAATAAAAATGACTTTAACTATATTTTCTTCTAACTGAAACTCGTTAGGATGAGCGTTGTAATATTCTGTTAATTCTTGTTCAGATATTACTGTGTCGAGCTTTTGTGAAATAAAACTTTGCTGGTATTTGTAAATTAACAGTGAAGTTTTGTAGTTATCAAGTTCGCGTGTAACATTCTTTTGTTCATCGCTTAAATTTGTTTCGGCAAGATGAAGTAAAACTTGTTTTTTAGACCATTTTTCTATAAAACTTTTTATTAGGCTTATGCTATCGTCTTTTGATGTAATTCCACTAAGTACATCTTTTAAATCCGATAAATAAAGAAACTCGTTAAATACACGGGCAATAGGTTTTTCATCAGTTATTTTTTCTGATGAACAAGCCACAGAAATAAATAATAACAACGTTAAAAAAATAAAATTTTTCATGAATTTATTAAAGATTTTTTTGTACATTCAAATAATTTAGTAACTTATCAATAAAATCCTGACGGTTTCGGGCTTAATATTTTTCTGCAAAGATGCAAAATTTAAAAAATTATTTGAGTGTGTAACATTTTGGGGGATTAAATATTTTTTATATACCATCATGATTTACATTTATTAACACAGACGTCACTGTTAATGCCTGAAATAGGTTGACCATTTTAAAAGATAAAATTAACTTTAAAAAACGGAAAATATGGCAAAAAGTCCCAAATCTTAAACCCAAAGTCCCAGGAAAAAAATGCTGTTAGCCATTGTTTACCCCGTTAGATAGTTTAACAAAATGAGAAAACAGAAAATAAACAATAATTATTTAATGGGGTGAATTATTCATTTGGAATTTGTTATGTTTTTTCTTGTAATTTGAAATTTGAGATCTGAAATTTGAGACCTTTATTTTGATATTACGAACATACACTATTTAGAGTTTGTCCATAATATCAGCATTTTTAATTTATAAGGTATAGGGGTGTATAGGGAACTTTCCGAAAGTTAACGGAGTCATGACCTTTGCAAACTTTCGGAAAGTTACAATGACGGCTAAACCCTTATACCATATACCTTTATACCTTGTCTTCATAAGTTCAGAATTAAAAATATGACATAAATTTACAAGTTTTTTCGACTTTATAGACAGACACTATTTAATGGTTGATAAAATGTCTTTATTTACAATAATTGTGTGTTTTGCCCGCAATTCTGCAATCCAGTTTTTTTCAAGATAAAATTGATAATCGGCTGTAACTAATCCTTTTGCTTCGGGCAGAGTTTTTATTTGAGGCTCTACAATTTTATTAACAACAAGAATCTGATGTTTACCGGAATCAATTTCATACACTTTGTTCAGAGAAGCATCAGAGTTAAAAGCGATTTTATCAATTATCGGATTATCGCCTTTCTGAAAAAGTTTATTCTCGGTTATTTTAAGGGCGGAGGAATCTTTTTTAGTTTCCATTTTTACAATGTCATCATTAGAAAAACCTTTACTGCTTTTTTTATCAAAAAGTTTTAAGGCTTCGTCTTTTATTTTATCGTTAGAGTATTGAAACAAAGTTACATCGGCACGTTTATCCCACATATAATTGTTTTTATTTTTAGCGTAAAAATCTGTTAATCCGCTCGTATCTTTAACAGCTTTAGACCAAACCATTTTATCGGTTAAATCAAAAAGAAGAATTCCGTCGTGATATTCATTCATAAGGTATCTGAACTTTGGATATTTAGCATCTAAGCGAATTTCTTCGTAAGCCAGAATTTTTTCTTCTGTGAATTTGTTGTAATGTTCATCAATATATGTAATTAACATTGATTGAGAAACGTTTTCAATTTTTAATTTCTTAGATGTTTTTTCAAGATAGTTAGCAAATTGTTGTTGATTATAAGTTGAATCGCCTATAGAAAATAAAGGTTTGGTAAGTGCAGCAGCTTTTTCTGCTTTCCAGTTTCCCGAAAAAAGTGAAGTATCGGCAACTTTATAAAATTCGGTTAACTGTTTATCGTTAGATTTATAATTGTATTCTTTTTTTAGTTTCTCTACAAAAGAAATACGGCTTTGCAATGCTCTTGAATCTTTATATAGTTTGGTTTGAAGGTCAGGTTTTAATTCTTCATAAGTGCCAACTGGTTTGCTGTCTATTTTTTTAAGAATGTGCCAGCCAAAAGCGGTACGAACGGGTTTTGAGTAATCGCCCTGATGTATAAGTGCAAAAGCCGCCAGTTCAAATTCGGGAACCATACGTCCGGTACCAAACCAAGGTAATTCACCGCCTTTTTTTGCCGATGATTTATCGTCTGAATATTCCATAGCAAGTTTACCAAAATCTTGGTTTGCTTGTAATTTTGCATAAATCTCATTGATTTTATCTTCAGCTTTTTTTACATCTTCGGGTTTTGCATCTTTTGGAACAAGAACCATAATATGAGCTACTTTTACTTCACCTGGATTGTTTATACGATCGGTGAGTTTTATAATATGATAACCGAAAATAGTGCGAACAGGCATGGAAATGTCGCCAACATTCATGCTATATACAGCATTTTCGAAAGGATAAACCGTTGAAAACACAGAAAAATAACTAATATCACCGAGAATGTTTTTAGTAGTTTCATCTTCGGAATTTTCCCGTGCAACTTTTCCGAAATCTTCACCTGCTAAAATTAGTTTACGAATATTAAGAGCCTTATTATAAGCGGTTATAGTATCTGAAGGAGTAGGGTTTTCGGGAAGTTTAATTAATATATGGCTTGCACGTAAAGCGACTTTTTTTCTTTCATAAGATTCTTTCAGTAATTTATTTTCAACAGTTGTATCAGTAAGGTAAGGAATAGCTAATTGTTTACGATACCCCGCCAATTCGTGCTTAAAAGTTATAGCGGTATCTAAACCCAAATTTTGAGCTTCCAAAACTTTAAGTTTAAAATTGATAAACAATTCAAGATAATCATTCAGCGATTTATTATCAATTTGAGCATCTTTTGCGTTATTTTTCATGTAAATGCGAATAAATTCACCCTTTGTTATCTTGTTATTATCAATGGTAAGCAGTACTGCATCGTCATCGTTGGTTTGTCCAAAAACGGATGCTACAGAAAGTAGCAAAATCATACTTGTTAATTTAATTGAATGTGTCATACTTTATTTATTATTAGGTTAAACTTGTTCTCTGCTATAATTTGGCGCTTCGCTGGTTATTGTAACATCATGCGGATGGCTTTCGGTTACACCGGCATTTGTTATTTTTACAAATTTTGCTTTTTGCAAAGTTAAAATATTTTTCGCACCGCAATATCCCATTCCGGCTCTAATTCCACCAACTAATTGATATAAAACTTCGTACAAAGTTCCTTTGTATGGAACTCTTGCCGAAATTCCTTCGGGTACAAGTTTTTTTATGTCGTCTTCCATGTCTTGAAAATACCTGTCTTTTGAGCCTTTTTGCATGGCTTCAATTGAACCCATTCCGCGGTACGACTTAAATTTTCGTCCCTGAAAAATAATTGTTTCACCGGGCGATTCTTCAACTCCTGCAAACAGACTTCCTGCCATAATAGAGTTAGCACCTGCAGCAAGTGCTTTTACAATATCACCCGAATAGCGAATTCCACCATCGGCAATAAGAGGGACTCCTGTGCCTTTCAGACTTTTTGCAACATCATAAATTGCAGAAAGTTGGGGAACACCAACACCTGCAATTATGCGTGTTATACAAATAGAGCCGGGACCTATACCAACTTTTACTGCATCGGCGCCGGCTTTTATCAAATCTTTAGCAGCATCGCCGGAAGCGATATTTCCCGCAACAAAGTCCATGTTAGGATATTTTTTCTTTGCTTTTTTAAGCATTTCTATAACTCCTTTAGAATGACCGTGAGCGGTATCAATAGTAATAGCATCAGCCTGAGCTTTAACTAATTCGTCAATTCTGTCCATTGTATCGGCTGTAACACCCACTGCGGCGGCAACTCTTAGTCTGCCTTTTTCGTCTTTGCAAGCATTTGGGCGGTCTTTTGCTTTGGTAATATCTTTATAAGTAAGTAATCCTATAAGTTTATTATTTTCGTCAACTACCGGAAGTTTTTCAATTTTATAATGTTGCAGTATTTCGGTGGCTTTTTGTAAATCAGTAGATTGCGAAGTAGTAATTATATTTTTGGAAGTCATTATTTCTTTTATCGGTCGTTTTGGGTTTTGCTGAAAGCGTAAATCGCGGTTAGTTACAATTCCAACTAAAGTTTTATCTTGAGTAACCACAGGTATCCCGCCAATTTTGTATTCTTTCATTAAATTAACTGCATCGCCAACAGTGCTGTTTTTGTTTATAGTAATGGGGTCGAGTATCATTCCGTTTTCGGCACGTTTTACTTTCATTACTTCTTTTGCTTGTCTTTCTATACTCATGTTTTTATGAATAACTCCTATTCCACCTTCACGTGCCATCGCAATTGCAAGAACAGAATCGGTAACAGTATCCATTGCAGCCGAAACTACAGGAATATTTATTATGATATTACGGGTAAAATGCGAATTAAGAATTACCTCACGTGGCATTACCTCGCTATATGAAGGAACAAGCAATACATCATCGAAAGTTAAACCTTCATTTAAAATTTTATTTGCTAAAAATGACATTTGTAAACTGATTTATCGGGACTTCTAAAAATTGCTTTTTCTTTGTTGGACTTTAATTTTAAAATCACTCACATATTAATTGTTTTTTAAAAGTAGAGACACACGGACGTGTGTCTCTACTCCGGTTT
>PCSS01000276.1:0-7691 GCA_002771395.1 Bacteroidetes bacterium CG23_combo_of_CG06-09_8_20_14_all_32_9
CTATTGCTTATTGCCTATTGCTTATTGCTTATTGCCTATTGCTTATTGCCTATTGCTTATTGCTTATTGCCTATTGCCTATTGCCTATTGCTTATTGCCTATTGCTTATTGCTTATTGCCTATTGCCTATTGCTTATTGCCTATTGCTTATTGCTTATTGCCTATTGCTTATTGCCTACTGTTTATTGTTTTCCGATTTTATTGACAGTTCCTATTTTGGATTATTAACTGATGTAGTGTCGGCAACTTCATCTTCTAATAATCCTGAATCTATCCATATTTTATTCAAATCACGATAACCTGATTTTGGAATTTTTATTATGTATTTTTCCCCTTCAGAAACTGTAAGTGAATTTTGACGCAACCATGTATTAAAATATTTCAACATTTTATAATTAATTTCTTGTGAAATAGCAAAATCAGCAAGGTCGGTAATAGTTGTATCAACTGTAATATTATCAGTAGGTATTGGGGGATACAAATCTTTTTTTCGAAAATGAAATCCATAATTTTGGGGATTATCCATAATGGTTTTAATTGCAATAATGCGAAAAACATAACGGGATGTTTCTTCATTAAGCATTAAATCGTAATATGATGTAACTTTTTGTTTTTTTATTTGATTATCAATGCCTCCCATACCTACATTATATGATGCAGCCACCATTGTCCAGTTTTTATAATAATCGTAGGAATCTTTAAGATAACGACATGCCGCATAGGTAGATTTTTCTAAATCGTAACGTTCGTCAACTTCATCAGAAATTTCCAATCCATATTTAATGCCTGTAGTTTTCATAAATTGCCAAAATCCTGTAGCTCCTGCCGGGCTAACAACATTGTTAAGTCCGCTTTCGGCAACACACAAGTATTTGAAATCGTCGGGAATTTCATTTTTTTTAAGTATTGGCTCAATTACAGGAAAATAGCGATAGGCGCGTTTAATAAAAAGAAATGTTTGCGAGTGCCAGTATGTATTTACTAAAAATTCACGGTCAAGATTTTCATAAACATCAAAATATTCGAGCGGTACTTTTTCACCTGCAAAACTAAGATTAGCCGGAAATTCGATGGCAAAAACGGCATAGCGATTATTAAATTCTTCAATGTACTTTTTATCACCTGGCGATTCGGTTTTTTGTCCCGAAAAGCTTAACACATTAACCATTAGCCAAAGTAAAAAAAGTGCTGTAAAAGCAGAAGCTAATTTTAGCCAAAATTGTCTTAGATGCTTGTAATTAATACTTTTCAATTTAGTTTATGGATTGATTAGTTGATGGATTGATTAGTTTAATGGCAGTTACCTGATAAATATCTTTTACCAACTTTCTTGACTTTTGCCAAACTTCCAGATTTTAAAATGAATACTTCATGTTTTGTTTTTTATGATTAATTTATTTGTGCAACTTATCAACTATTCAACTCATTGGTTTTGTAATACGAGTGTTTATATATAAAATTAAGAAGACAAATATACCGTAAATTAATGAAAAAATACTTAACCACACTGGGATTAGTCTGGTGGTATTTAAAATTAGTAATGCTAAACTAACTGATATAATATTAATTAAGAAATACATTATTGCAATTTTTGGTTCGGAAATTCCGCGATAATTTAAAAAGTGAGTTGTATGGTCTCTTCCGCCTACAAATGGTGATTTTTTTTTTAAAATTCTATTTAAAGTAACTGTTATTGAGTCAATTATTGGAATAAGGAAAACAAGAAAAATAATAAAAACATGAAAGAGCGAGGGATGAATATTTACATTTACAGGGCTTTTCCAGAAATATATAATACCATAAGTGCCTAAAAATGCGCCTAATAACTGGCTGCCGCCATCACCCATGTATATTCGCGATGGGTGCAAGTTAAATTTAAGAAATGAAATTAATGAAGCCAGCAAAGCAAGAAAAACAAACAGGTCAATATTACTACCATCGGTTAAAATGTTTTGACATATTAAACCAAAAATAACAGTAATAGAAACCACAGAAGCGATAGCATCCATATTATCAAGCATATTTATTGCATTCATAATGCTTGTTACCCAAAAGATTGTAAAAAAGATATTGAAATAAAAATCTGAACTGATTGAAATAAAAATTCCGCCTCTTATAAGAATTAAGGCACAAGCAACTTGCACGGCAAATTTAAGAACCGGCGATGTATTTATCATGTCGTCAGCAAGCCCCATAAGAAAGGCAATAATTAGTACAACGCCGATATAAATATTTGTGGGATTTATTGATGTAATATTTTTTTCGTAGAGCAAATAAACAATTGAAGAAATGAGCAGAACAACAAAAAATGTTATTCCGCCTGAAATAGGTTTGGTTTGACTGCTCCAGCGAATACCATTAAGATTAGCTTTTCGGATATTGTATTTGGTTGACTTTGCAAGAAAAAATTGATGAATAAAATAGCTAACAATTAACAGTGTGAAGAAATAAATAAAAAACGATATGTGAATATTAATATATATCATATTTCAGATTTCAAATTTCAAATTTCAAATTCATAAACCGAAAGTGAGAAAGTGAGACGAGGAGAAAGTGAGACAAGGAACTCACACACTTTCATACTTTCACACTTTCAAATTTCAAATTACAAATGTGAAATAATTCTTCCAAAAAATCCTTTTTTCTTCTTCTTTTCAGAATCATCGTAATAATCGGCGTGATAATCGGTATAGCCATATCCATAGCCATAATTATATTTTCCATAACGGGATTTTTTCAAATCAACTCCATTTAGAACAACCGACAGGTTTTGAATATGTTTTTCTTCGTGTAAATTGTTAATATTATATAGAAAAGCCCGTTTAGAGAAATTCGCTTTAACTAAATAAACAGGAAAGTCGCAAGTTTTATAAACATTAAGAGCATCGGTAACAAGCCCTAACGGTGGAGTATCAATAATAACAACATCGTAAATTTCTTTTAGCGAGTAAATAAAATCAGATATTTCCTTTCCGGCTATAAGTTCCGAGGGATTAGGAGGAACTGGACCGGCAGTAATATAATTAAGATTGACTATTTTCGATTTTTTAATACAGTCCTCGATTTTGTTTTTACCAACAAGAATAGTGCTTACCCCCTTGCTGTTGTCGGTATTAAAGCACAAATGGAATCGTGGTTTGCGTAAATCAAGGTCAACTAAGATTACTTTTTTACCCTGAATGGCAAAAATACCTGCAAGATTAAGCGCCACAAATGTTTTTCCTTCACCGCCTATAGTCGAAGAAATTGCAATGGTTTTTGATTGCGGAATATTTTTAAGAAAATCGAGGTTGGAGCGAATAGACCGAAAAGCTTCGGAAAAAACCGAATTTGGTTTTATATCAACTAAAAGTTGTGAAATAGGAAGTTTGGTTTTGTATAAAGGAACAACACCTATAACAGGTACTTCAGAATATGTTCTGATATCGTCGGGCATTGTTATTTCATTATAAAGCAAGTACCTTATAATAATAATGATTGTATTTAAAACAAGAGCGACTATAAAAAACAGAATTATAATTGAATTTCTTGACGGAGCAATAGGAAAGGAGGGAACAGATGAGTTTTCGAGAATAACGTTCCGACTGACTGAGCCGGCTTGCGAAATTAAATACTCAGCTTTTTTCTCAAGAAGTTTATTGTAAAATTCTTCATTAATGGTATATAGCCGCTTTATTTTAAGATAATCTAAATCCATTGCAGATGAGTTTCCATAAACTTTCAGTTCATATTCAACAAGTCTTTTGGTTAGAGTAGATTTTCTTTCCAATGCCCTGTTATAATTTGATTTTATTAAATCTATTAAAGTTTGTTTTTGAGTTTCTATTTGTTTCTCAATTACCTTAATTTGATAACTGTTTTTTGTTTGATTGTTTAAATAAGCATCACGTTGTGTAATTAAATTCTGTATTTGATTAAGAAGACTAAGTAAAATATTATTGTCTTTTAAAGGCAGTAAAGAAATTAAATTGTAAGCGTTAATGTTAGGAGTTTTCGATATTTCGTCAAGAATTTGCTTTAACGACGAAATTTCTATATCAGTAATATCAATATCTTCTTCAATTTTTGTTAAAAGATTAGCATATCTGTTAACGTTTGATGTACTACTTTCTTTATCGCCTTGTATTTGGTGGGTTATGCTAAATTTTATTAAAAGTTGTTCAATACTATCAAGTTGCTGATAAATTAAATTGTTCTGAACTTCAATAAAATCAAGTATTTTCTGTGAACTTTCTTTCTTTTTTTCTACATCGTATTTAATAAATTGTTCGGCAATAGCATTTACAATTTCGCTCGTTTTTCGAGCATTATTATCGGTAATCGAAATTGAAATGGTATTGGCTTCCTGATTTAATAAACTTACCTCTAACCGACTGCTGTACTTTTGATAAACTGTTTCGGAATCGTTTAAAGTAAAGTAATATGAGTCGGTTTTAATTTTATTCGATTGCTCACGAATCGCAGCAAGGTCGGTAATATTCAAAATAATTTCAAAGCCTCCAATATCTGTCCATGCATTCGATTTTAAAGATTTTTGTACAATTTGGTTATTATAAGTGTATTTAATGGCAGCATCCCCATTTAAACTAAATGAAACATAAATCGGAATATTGTATAAATTTCCTTTTGTAATGTGAAAATCAACAGTAAAAGGAGTAGCCTTATAAAGTTCGGAAACCAGAAAAGTGCCTTGTGAGTAGTAACTTACACCAAGGGGAAGTTTATTAAATGTTTTTTTTAAAAATTCTTTAGAACGAATAAGTTCAATTGTTTGTATGCTATTTATTTCTTCAACAGCATTTGTAAGGTTTAGTATTTTATTAGCATTTGTGTTTTCGTTTTTTAACTGAATGATTGATACCGATTTGTAAATTAGTTGTGTGTAACGAAGATATACAAATGCTCCTACAGCAGCTAAAATAAACACCAAAACAGAAAGAATGATACTTTTTTTAAAAACCTGAAGAGAAATGTTAAAATCAAATTTCTCATTTAAAATCGGTATGTTTTTTTGTTCCATTTATCTTAGAAATAAACCATAAAGAAACAAAGCGCTGGTTAATAACCCAATATATGGCGAAAGTTCTGTAATTATGCGAGATGCATATTTTGGACGGGCTTCAACATAAATTATATCGTTTGCCTGAAGTAAAAAATTCGCACTTTTCATGTCTTTAAGGTTTCTAATATTAAAAAGATATATTTCCGGGTTATTTAAATCGCCTCTTAAAAGTTTTATTCGTTGTGATTTAGAAAAATCGTTTATTCCGCCTGCTTCGGCAAGTGCCTCAATAAGAGTGTAGTTTTCATTAATTAAAGAAATAACTTTTCCGGTTGCAGAACCACCCGAAAAAATTATAACCCTTTTATTTGTAACACTAATGAGAATAAACGGTTCAACAAAAAATTCTTTGTATTTTTCTTCAAGCATAGCTTCGGCTTCGCGAATGGTTTTACCGGCAATTTGAATCCGCCCAAGGGTTGGCATTTTTACCTGACCATCATATTCTACTAAATATGAAAATGCAGAAGCGGTTTGAGCTGTTGATTGCGAAACATCTACCAATTTAAACCCTTCGTTGGCAAATATTTTTATATCAAGTTTATCATAAGGCTGAAGACGATATTCTTTTTCAGAAGGTTTAAATTCAGAATATTTATATTTCGCATCAGTTTTAAACATTTCATTTGAATTGATTACACGACATGAAAATACTGTAATACAAAGACTAACAATAATTATTATTTTTAAAATATTTTTTAAGTAATGTCTTTTCACAAGGCAGTTTTTTGTTATTTTTTTGGGTTTATTTTTCGCCAAAAATACAAATTTTATATAACTTCTCAATATTATTCTGCACCTAAAATTCGCAAGTAAAAAAACTATTTTCCAATTTCCCGCTGATTTACGCAGAACTTAGCGAAGCGATATCATTCACCCCGTTAAATAATTGCTCTTCATATATTGTTCGATCTTTTTTTTTAAACTATCTAACGGGGTAAACACCTGTAAAAACAAATTGATAATGTGAGTAATTTGATTGAAATTATTTTTTATCTGCGTTTACCCTGTTAGATATTGTTTTTTTCAGTATCTCGTTATTCAATGTGATTATCTAACTGTGTCAATACCTGAAATAGAAAAATGGCGAGGCGAACAAGTACAGGTTGACGATATATATACTATAGGTGTGAGGGTATAACTGATGTTAAGTAAAAGAAAAGTGAATAAGACTCAAATTTCAGATTGAAAAAATGTATGGTTTGAGCCCGTTTTTAGTATAAATTCATGTGAATTAAAAATTTGACTTTTTAGATATATACTCAAAACGGTTAAAATTTTAACTTTACAATTTGTTCTAGCACTCGCTCGCATCCTGCGAGTGAGCTTTTATCCTGCGAATGTTGAAGAACGTCGGAGGGTTAGTGTGAGTTCCACCCCGTTAAATAATTTTGCCTTTGGCAAAATTATTTAACGGGGTAAATAAAAAAATAAAAAGTTAAAATTTTAACCATTCACAGTATAACATTATAAATTATGCTCAATAATATTTCAAACTTATTTAACTGGATTTATAAAAATAAAAATTTATGGTTAAGAATTTTTATATTGATTGTCTTAACCAGGTTTATTTGTCTGAATATTTATAATTGGAACCATGGCAATACAGGAAAACCGGGAATACAATATTACATAGATTCTGATAGATATATTGAAGGTGCTGAGAAATTATTGCATTGTGAGCCTTTAGATTATATACAGATTCAATATTCAGGTTACATAGCGATAATTGCTTTTGTAAAAATGTTTGGTTTAGGTTTAGAATTTGTCATTATTATTCAATTATTAATGGCAATACTTTCATCATGGTTTTTGTATGATATGGGGAAATCCATTACGGGGAATAAAATTGCCGGTATTTTAGCTGTTGGATTATATCTTACAAATCCTTTCATTACAAGATGGCATTTGTACATACTTACAGAATCACTTTATACATCATTATTAATTTTATCGTTATGGATAATTAACAAAACTGTGAAAAAACGTACTTTGAAATTTTATATATTGTCCTTTATTATTGTTTGTATTAACACATCTATTAGACCAAATGGATGGATTTTACTTCCTATGATGTTCTGCTTTTTTATTATTTATTCTAAATATAATTGGTATATAAAACTTGCCGGCACCTTTACAATAATAACGTTTTTTTTAATGTGCGTTATTTATATTCCAATTTTAAACCATGCCATTCAAAAAGTTGGATCAGATGAACTGCCCATAAATAAAGAACTTGAAAAAGGAGTAGTGATATGGGGTCATAATGAACTTTGTTTAAATATGCCTAAAGATACAAATACTGGAAACAGGAATTGGACAGAAAGCAATTCTTATATATTTAAACATCCCTTTGCATGTTTTAAGTTGGCAATATATAGAGTATTATCAGAACTTTTACAAATAAATCATCCATGGTACTCAGTAAAATATCAGATTCGTATTTTATTGTGGTTATTTCCGGCATATTTATTAGCAATAATTGGAATTATGTATTTCAAAAACAAAGTGGGCATTAAAGTAGCCATATTTATTATTTTAGCACATATTTTAATAATTGCATTGACATGGTCAGAACATGATAACAGATTTTTGAATTATTTCCTGCCATTGATATATTTATTAAGTG
>PCSS01000276.1:7728-7922 GCA_002771395.1 Bacteroidetes bacterium CG23_combo_of_CG06-09_8_20_14_all_32_9
TCCAATAAAAAAAATGAAGGATATAAAAACGGTTATGTGATGAAGAACGAACTATACTTTGAACGGGCATATTTCGGCATGCTCAATATCAAAAATGCGTTTCTTTAACAAGCGGCAGTTCACCCCGTTAGATAGCTTAAATAAAGAAACGAACTGTAAAATTATAGTAATTATCTAACGGGTTAAAGTAGCAG
>PCSS01000318.1 GCA_002771395.1 Bacteroidetes bacterium CG23_combo_of_CG06-09_8_20_14_all_32_9
AAGCAGTGTAAAAGACCAGGAATTTCACACAAAAAAACTGAAATCTTATGTTATAAACGGTATTATTGGGAAATATTATGGTCTTCCCGAATGGTTTGACACGAAAGGTAAATTAAAAGAAGAATATAAAAAGAAATTAACTTCAACCACTGCAAAACCAAAACCACAAATATCTATAACTAAAAAAGGAATACATTCAAGGCCAAAGGCGATATGGGCGCCATTTGTCTTAAATACTATAAAAGAACATAATACTTTATTGCAATGGAAGGAGCTAACAAATATTGCAATGAAAAAATTTAAGGTAGATTATAACAAAGCAAATGCATCTGTGTTAAGCAGTTTAAATGACCAGGAATATCACACAAAAAAACTGGTATCTTATGTTATAAACGGTATTACAGGGAAATACTATGGTCTTCCCGAATGGTTTGACAAGAAGGGTGAATTAAAAGAAGAATATAAAAAGAAATTAACTTCAACCACTGCAAAACCAAAACCAAAACCAAAACCACAAATAGCTGTAATTAAAAAAGGAATACATTCAAGACCAAAGCCAATATGGGCGCCATTTGTCTTAAATACTATAAAAGAACACAACACTTTACTTCAACGGAAGGATCTTGCAAATATTGCAGTAACAAAACTTAAAATAGATTATAACAAAGCAAGAGAATCCGTGTCGAGCAGTTTAAAAGAGCAGGAATATCACACAAAAAAACTGAAATCTTATGTTATAGACGGTATTACAGGAAAATATTATGGTCTTCCCGAATGGTTTGACAATAAAGGACGACTTAAAGAAGAATACGCAAAACAAATAAAATAAGGTGAATAACATCACCTAAAATCAGCGGCAATAGGCAGTAGCAGGAAGCAGTAGCAGGAGGCAGGACTGCTAAGTGCTGCTGCCAACTTTAATAAGAGGTGTTCTAAAAATTAGATTTTTCGAGGCGGACAAGATTTTTAAACCGTAGTAGAGACACACGGATGTATGTCTCTACTTTTAAAAAACAATTAATATGTGAGTAATTTTGAAAAATAAGCATAACAAAGAAAAAGCGATTTTTAGAAGTCCCGTTATACTTTGAAAGGGCATATTTCGGCATGCTCAATATCAAAAATGCGTTTCTTTAACAAGCGGCAGTATGCGGTAGCAGTAAGCAGGACTGCCAACTGCCGCTCCCTCCTGCCGCTGCCTTCTGAATACTATACAAATGAATGAATAGTAACAAATTAATATAATTAAATGCCTCATCATATTAAACTTATAAAAGGGTTAAATATTAGAATAAAGGGAAAGGTAAAAAATATATTCCTGCCCTGTGTAAAAAGTCAATGGGTTGCTTTAAAACCCGACGATTTCAAAGGAGTTATTCCAAAACTTTTATTAAAACCAGGTGATTTGGTGAAAGCCGGAACTCCTGTTTTCTGCGATAAACTTAATCCTGAAGTAAAGTTTGCATCGCCTGTAAGTGGTAAAGTGTTTGCTGTTAATCGCGGCGAACGACGTAAAATTTTGGAAATTGTAATTGAAACCGATGGTAAACAGGAATATATTCAACATAAGATTTCCGAAATCGAAACATTATCACGCCAAAATGTAATCGATGAGATGCTTGATAACGGATTGTGGGCATACATTATTCAACGCCCTTTTGGTATTATTGCAAACCATAATGCTCCTCCCAAGGCAATATTTATTAGCGGTTTTGATACGGCTCCATTAGCTCCCGATATTGATTTTATTTTAAAGGGACAGGAAGAAAATCTTCAGGCAGGTATTAATATTTTGCAAAAACTTACGAATGGAAAAATTTATGTTGGAATAAACGGAAAATCAGTCAATCCCTCAATTTTTGAAAAAATAAAAGGTATTGAAATTACAAGATTTTCGGGTCCCCATCCTGCCGGAAATGTTGGCATTCAAATACACCACATTAGTCCTGTTAATAAAGGCGAAATTGTATGGGTAATTGCTCCAGCAGACGTTGTTATTATTGGTAAATATTTCAGCAAAGGAATTTATGATGTATCAAGAATTATTGCACTTACCGGTTCAGAAGTAATAAATACCGGATACGTTAAAACTGTTGCAGGTACTCAAATTTCGTTTATCGGAAAAAATAATTTAAGCAAAATTGAAAAACGTTTTATCTCTGGAAATGTGCTGACCGGTACAACCATTCCCGAAAACGGATATTTGGGATTTTACCATAACATGATAACTGTTATTCCCGAAGGTAATTATTATGAATTTTTAGGATGGATAATGCCCGGATTTAAAAAATTCAGCAGTACCCGAACCTTTGCTTCATGGTTAACACCAAAAAAAGAATACACGCTCGATACCAATTACCACGGAGCCGAAAGAGCTTTTGTAATGACAGGCAAATACGAAAAAGTTGTTCCAATGGATATTTTACCGCAACATCTTATAAAAGCCGCTTTAATTGAAGATATTGAGTTGATGGAAAATCTTGGAATTTATGAAGTTGTTGAGGAAGATTTGGCATTATGCGAATTTGTTTGCACATCAAAAATTGAAGTACAGGCAATTTTGCGTAAAGCTCTTGACTTTGTTAAAAAAGAAATGAGTTAAATTAAAAACCTGATAAATTAGTACATTTTGAAAAAGTCATTTATTGTCATTAATAGTCATACAACGGTCATACAATTGTATGACAGTAAATGAAAAATAAAATTTACCCTGTTAGATAAAAGCTGTTATTAATGCAGCTTATTATAATAAAAGATATCTAACAGGGTGAATGGTTTTACCCCGTTTTAAATATAGCTATAAAGCATGAAAGCACTCAGAAAATTTTTAGATAAAATAAAACCCGGGTTTAGCAAAGGAGGCATGTTTAGCATGTTTCGCTCCACTTTTGGTGCTTTTGAAACTTTCCTCTTTGTGCCGAATAAAGTAACGCACCAAGGAACCCACATTCATGATGCTGTTGATTTAAAACGAACCATGAGTGTTGTTGTTATTGCTCTTCTTCCTTCATTAATTTTCGGTATGTGGAACGTTGGACGACAATATTATACATCCATCGGTGAAGCCACTGATATTCTAAAAAATCTATGGTTTGGATTTTTAAAAGTTATGCCGATAGTTATTGTTTCTTATGTTTCGGGACTTACCGTTGAATTTATTTTTGCTCAAATAAGAAAACATGAAGTAAACGAAGGATTCCTTGTTACAGGAATGCTTATTCCGCTTATAATGCCCGTTGATATTCCTTTGTGGATTGTGGCGGTTTCAACAATTTTTGCAGTTATTTTTGGTAAAGAAGTTTTTGGTGGTACAGGAATGAATGTGTTTAATCCGGCACTTTTAACCCGCGCATTCATTTTTTTTGCATATCCTGCACAAATTTCCGGAGATACCGTTTGGACTTACGGTCTTTCACAAGGTTCAAAAGTAATTGATGGTTTTTCGGGAGCTACACCATTGGCAAATGCTGCATCATACACAATTGATAAAATTCCCGATAATTTCACATTATTTCTTGGAAATTTTCCCGGTTCAATTGGCGAAACATCAAAATTAGCTATATTAACAGGTGTTGCCATTCTTTTAATTACAGGAATTGCAAATTGGAGAATAATGCTTTCTGTAATTCTTGGCGGAGTGTGTATGACTTTAATATTTAATGCGTTTGGAGCTAACCCTTATATGCGGATTTCGCCGCTTACTCAAATTTTAATGGGAGGGTTTTTGTTTGGAGCAGTATTTATGGCAACCGACCCGGTTACTGCTGCACAAACTAATACCGGACAATATATTTATGGAATATTAATTGGCATGTTTGCAATTTTAATTCGTGTACTTAATCCTGCATATCCCGAAGGCATGATGCTTTCCATAATACTTATGAATGCCTTTGCTCCCCTTATTGACCATTACGTTGTCCGAGCCAATATCAGACGAAGATTAAAAAGAGCAGCTAAAGTAACAGTAAAATCATAAGAAATTAATTTATGCATAGTAACAAATACATATTTTTGTATTCATCGGCAATGGTAATATTAGTGGCTGTAGCGCTTACTGTGGTAGCAGTACAGTTAAAACCAGCACAGAAAAACAATATTCGCATAGAAAAAATGCAGAATATACTTGCTGCTGCAAATATTAACTCAACTACAAAAGATGCCGAAATACTCTTTAAAAAATTTATTACCGAAGATGTGGTGGTAAATTCCAAAGGAGAAATTATTAACGGCGAACAGGCTTTCCCCGTAAATCTTGAACTTGAAACTAAAAAGCCCCCCGAAAAAAGATTGCTTCCTGTTTTTATTTGTACAAAAGAAAATGGCGAGAAAAATTATATCGTTCCGTTGCGGGGAAAAGGATTATGGGGTCCTATTTGGGGGTATGTCGCTTTTAAAAAAGATTTTAATACAATAGCGGGTGCTATGTTCGACCATAAAAGTGAAACTCCCGGACTTGGGGCAGAAATTAATACTTCCGCTTTTCGGCAACAGTTTAAAGAAAAACAAATTTTTGATGCTTTAGGTAAATATATGCCTGTCAGGACAGTTAAAGGCGGAGCAAAAAAAAATGATTTGCATGGAGTTGATGCAATTACAGGCGGTACATTAACAAGCAATGGTCTTTCAAATATGTTGCAGGACGGCTTAAGCGTTTATGTTGAATATTTTAATAAGCAAAAAAAGTAAACAGATTATGAGTACAACAAAAAAAGATAAAGAACCAGTATTTTCCTTAAAAAATATGAGGCTGCTTACCAGCCCCTTTAATTTGAATAACCCGATAACTGTTCTGGTTTTAGGAATTTGTTCGGCACTGGCAGTTACGGTTCAAATGAAACCGGCTATTATTATGGCATTATCTGTAACTATTGTTACGGCTTTTTCCAGTTTAATTATCTCTGTGCTTCGAAATACAATTCCCCCAAGCATTCGCATAATTGTGCAATTGATTGTGGTTGCATCTCTTGTAATTATTGTTGACCAAGTGCTTAAAGCTTATGTGTATGATGTTAGTAAAAAACTTTCAATATTTGTCGGATTAATTATTACAAACTGTATTATAATGGGACGGCTTGAAGCTTTTGCCATGCAAAACAAACCTATACCTTCTTTTATTGATGGTATTGGTAATGGTATCGGGTATGGTATGATACTCGTTGTTGTCGCTTTTTTCAGAGAACTTTTAGGTTCCGGTAAATTACTTGGAATGAGCGTTATTCCTCACTCATTTTACGAAATGGGCTATCGCGATAATGGTATGATGATATTGCCCCCTATGGCACTCATTACCATTGGAGTTATTATTTGGGTTCAGCGTAGCAGAAACAAATCGTTAATTGAAAAATAATTATAGAAATGGAAAACTTTTTCAATATACTCATCAAAGCCATTTTTACCGGGAACATGATTTTCTCATTCTTTTTGGGAATGTGTTCGTATCTGGCTGTTTCAAAAACAATAAAAACATCAATGGGACTTGGAGTTGCTGTAACTTTTATGTTAGTAATAACTGCTCCACTTAACTGGTTGCTCAATACTTATTTATTAAAAGCAGGTGCTCTTTCATGGCTTGGCGAAAATTATAAAGATGTTGATTTAAGTTACCTGAGTTTTATGATTTTTATAGCAACTATTGCCGCTATGACTCAACTTGTTGAAATGATGGTAGAAAAATTTGCTCCTGCACTTTACAATGCATTGGGAATTTTTCTTCCTTTAATAGCTGTAAACTGCGCTATTTTAGGTGTCTCTTTATTTATGCAGGAAAGAGAATATACTTTTTCTGAATTGCTGGCTTTTGCTTTAGGCTCGGGAATAGGCTGGTGGCTTGCTATTGTTTCGATGGCTGCCATTCGCGAAAAAATAAGATATTCAAATATACCAAAGCCCTTACAAGGTTTAGGTATTGCTTTTATCATTACAGGACTTATGGGTATTGCTTTTATGAGTTTTATGGGTATTAAAATTTAATTAGAAATTATGATAATATTGAGTTTAGGCTTAGGGGGATTAATGGCAATTGGAACTACTGTTTTTTTAATAATTACCACTTTGTTAGTAACTCTGTTAATTGTTGCTAAATCAAAACTTACACACAGCGGAGCCGTTAAAATTACTATTAATGAAGAAAAAGTATTAGAAGTAAATGCAGGCTTAAACTTATTATTAACATTATCCAATATAAAACTTTTTTTACCTTCTGCCTGCGGAGGAGGCGGTACTTGCGGAATGTGCCGTTGCCGTGTTACAGAAGGAGGAGGCTCAATTCTTCTTACCGAAACAGGTTTTTTTACCCGTAAACAAATTTTAAATAATTGGCGTTTAGGTTGTCAGGTTAAAGTTCGTGGTAATTTAAAAATTGAAGTTCCCAAAGAAGTTCTCGGTATTAAAAAGTGGGAGTGTGAAGTTGTATCTAACCGCAATGTAGCCACTTTTATTAAAGAATTTGTAGTAAAACTGCCCGAAGGCGAACATTTGAATTTTAAATCGGGCGGCTATATTCAAATTGATGTTCCAAAAATACAAGTTGATTTTTCTAAAGATATTTTTGTAGAAGAAACTTTCCGCGACGAATGGAGCAAATATAATATGTGGAACTTAAAAATGGTTAATAAGGAAGAAACGTTTCGCGCTTATTCTATGGCAAATCATCCTGCCGAAGATAATATTATTATGCTTAATGTTCGTATTGCTACTCCCCCTTTCAACCGCAAAACGCATGGGTTTATGAAAGTTAATCCCGGTATTTGTTCATCGTATATTTTTAGCCGTAAACCCGGCGATAACGTTTCAATATCGGGTCCCTATGGTGAGTTTCATATTAAACCAACCAATAGCGAAATGATGTTTATTGGCGGTGGTGCTGGAATGGCACCCATGCGCTCTCATATTTTCGACCAGTTTTATACACAAAAAACAACTCGTAAAACAACTTTTTGGTATGGAGCACGCTCCAAACGTGAAATTTTTTACGAAGAAAATTTTAAAAAAATAGAAAACGACTTCCCTAATTTTAAATTTACTATTGCCCTTTCAGAACCTAAAACCGAAGATAATTGGGCAGGTAAGTTAGGTTTTATCCATCAGGTTATTATGGACGAATACCTTTGCAAACATGAAGCCCCCGAAGACATTGAATACTACTTATGCGGACCCCCACTGATGAACGATGCAGTTCTTAAAATGCTCTATGATTTGGGTGTTCCCGATGAAATGATTGCCTTTGATGATTTTGGCGGATAAAATAAAATCTTTATAATTTCAAATTGGTTTCATTTCATTAAAATTTCCTATCTTTGTTAAAAATTCAAGCATTATGAAACGAATTTTATTATTGCTATTAACAGGAACAGTAATTTATATTAGTTCCTGCACCAAAGAAGATAACAATAGTACAGGCGACCCCTGCGATAAGTTCATTGATACATGGCATTGCAAAGAAACAATTGAATTAGATCCACCAACATATTATGATGTGGATATTTCCAAAGACCCGTCTTCGAGCTCAAAAGTTTTTCTTGATGGTTTTTTCGGTCTTGGATTAGGAAAAGGCATTTATGCAACAGCAAGTGGTCAAACACTAACTATTTCAAATGAAGTTCTTGAAGGCTACACGTTCAATGGAACAGGAACAATTTCTTCAAATAACAATTCTATATCATGGAGTTTCACTGTTGATGATACTAATGGCCCCCAAAACGTAACCGCTACTTATACAAGGTTTTAATTTATTTTTATAAAACCACCCGACTGGTGGACTGTCTTAAATTCCCCCTTTGAAAAGGTAATGTTACTAATTTA
>PCSS01000249.1:0-5768 GCA_002771395.1 Bacteroidetes bacterium CG23_combo_of_CG06-09_8_20_14_all_32_9
TTTAGAAGTCCCGTTAAATCCTTAGTTCCATTATTCGTTTGTTTTGCTATTGTATTAACCTGTGAATATTGAAAAGGTAGGTTATTCCCTTACAAGTTGTCCGGAACCATATTGCGATGAAGTAATATGTTCAGGATTTCCGTACATGTAAATATTTCCTGAATTATACAATTTAGCACCAATCTCTTTATTTACAAAAATGTTACAATCTCCGGTTGAATTACTCATTATATAACAATAATCAGTGGGTAAATCATTAAAATGAAAATATCCGTAACCGTTGTTCCAGTAATAACCAACTCCAACTTTCCCTTTTAAACTGATGTCGCCGGTACCTGCATGAAGAGCAAAAGTTAATGTTGAATAATTTACAATCAAATTGAAAGTTGAAATATCCGCCCAATCATCAATCCTTATTTCATTCCCTTTAATTGTATCTAAACAATTTACATCACAACTTCCATTTAACTTTAAATAAGTTAATTTATTAAAAGCAATTTCGAGTTTTATTTTTCCTTTATATTTTCTAGTCCAGTTACACCTATTTGTATTTTTAACATAAAGCCGATTGTTTTCTACTTTTGTTTCAATTCCGTTAATAAGATTTTTACCGGTAGTAATTGTAATTGCATTTACAGTATCAATTTTAAATGTAACATTAAATACATTATTTATTTCAATTTCGGTAAATGAAGATAAATTTCTTTGTTCTTCAATAACTTTTCCATTAGACACAAAGCAATCGCAACGATGTCCTTTTGTGCAAGCAGAAATAAAGAGCACTAAAACTATAAAATATAGAAATTTCTTCATTTAAAAATTTGAAAGTATAAAATTATAATTTTTTTGAAGATTTTAATTCGTGTCAAACATAAACATTCCCGAAAACACTATTTTTAATAATTGATTTAAAATTTGAGGAATATAAAAAAACATCTAACTCAGCCACTTTATTTTGCTACTGATTACACCGATTTTAAACTACCAAAGGTAGTTTTCTTTGTGAACTTAGCGAAGCGAACTCATTTACCCTGTGAAGTAATTTTTACCAAAGCAAAAATTACTTCGTATTTCACAGGGTGAACCCTGTTAGATAATTGCTCTTTATATATTGTTCGCTTTTTTTAAACTATCTGATGGGGCAATCATCTTTAAAAATAATTGTGAATAAAATTAATAAAACTTAAAGGTATTATTAAAAATTTACATTTAATAACCGCTATTAACCGATGTTAACTGATATTAACCGCTATTAACCGCTATTAACCGATGTTAACCGCTATTAACCGCTATTAACCGATTAAATCAGATAAATAGTTACAAAAACATAAACATTTTATCTTTGCATTTTATTTATTGGAAGTGGCTAAAAAGAAGAAAAAAACTAAAACTGTTTTTGTGCTTAAAATTATTTTAAGCATTGTTTCATTATTAATTATAATTGGTGGTATTACAGGATATTCGTATTATAAAAAAATTTATTTCCCAAATGTAAAAACTTCTAAAAGCAAAACTTATCTGTATATCCCAACGGGAGCAAACTTTAACGATTTGCTGCAAATTTTATCTAAAGACAGTTTATTATTAGATGTTTCTTCGTTTGAATGGCTTGCCGAACAAAAAAACTATATAAACCATGTGAAACCCGGTAAGTACAGAATTAGTAATAATATGAATAATAATGAACTCATTAATCTTTTACGGTCGGGAAATCAGGAGCCTGTATATTTGATTATACTTGGATTTCGCACAAAAGAAGAATTAGCAAAAAGAATTGGCAATAATCTCGAAGCCGATTCAATTTCAATAATAAATTTATTAAATAGCGAATCATTTGCCAATAAATATGGATTCAACAACAACAATATTTTAACAATAATAATTCCCAACACTTATGAATTTTTTTGGAATACATCAGCCGAAGATTTTTTTTCGCGAATGGCAAAAGAATATAAAAACTTCTGGAACAACCATAGACAACAACGTGCAAGTGAAGCAGGAATGACTCAAACCGAAGTTTCAATTTTAGCTTCCATAGTTCAGCAGGAAACTAATAAAACTGATGAAATGCCTGTTATTGCCGGAGTTTACATTAACCGTTTACATAAAGGAATGAGGTTGCAAGCCGACCCAACAGTTGTTTTTGCTGTTGGAGATTTTACCCTGCAGCGTGTTTTAAAAATACATCTTGAAACAAAATCGCCGTACAATACATATTTGCACGATGGCTTACCTCCTGGACCTATTTGTATTCCCTGGCAAAAAACCATTGATGCAGTGCTTAATTACTCAAAACATAAGTATCTTTATTTTTGTGCAAAAGAAGATTTTTCGGAGTACCATAATTTTGCAAAAACATCTATGGAGCATAAACGAAATGCCGAATATTACAGGCAGGAACTAAATAAAAGAAAAATAAAATAATTATGACCAAAATTAAATTTGGAACCGATGGCTGGCGAGCTATTATTGCTAAAGATTTTACCGAAAATAACGTAGCACGTGTTAGCGTAGCAGTGGCAACATGGCTTAATAAAAAATATATAAAACCAACAGTTGTTGTTGGTTATGATTTTCGTTTTGGCGGAAAAATGTTTGCCGAAACTGTCGCAAAAGTGTTGGCAAATTTCAAAATAAAAGTTTATATCTCAAATTGTCAGGTTTCTACACCGGCAGTTTCGCTTGCTGTTATAAAACAAAAATCTCAATTTGGAGTAATGATTACTGCCAGCCACAATCCTCCCAATTACAACGGATATAAATTAAAAGGCGAATATGGCGGACCATTGTTAAAAGAAGATATAAAAGAAATTGAAGCAATTATTCCTGAAGACCACGAACTTATTCTTGATTCACTAAATTTGGAAAAATTTATTAACAACCATCTGATTAAAGTAGTTGATTTAGAAGAAATGTATATCAACCATGTTTACAATAATTTTGATATAAAAACACTTCGCAAATCGAAATTTCATTTTGCTTTTGATGCCATGTATGGTGCAGGACAAAATGTTATGAGAAATCTTTTCCCCGACATTCCACTTTTACACTGCGAGAATAACCCATCATTTCACGGAATTGCTCCCGAACCATTGCATAAGAATTTACTCGAATTTAGTAATTTTATTGCAAAAAGTGGAAATATAGATTGTGGACTTGCTGTTGATGGCGATGCCGACCGCATTGCACTTTACGATAACAAAGGGAATTTTGTAAACTCCCATCTTATAATTTTAATTTTAATTTATTATCTTGCCGAATATAAAAAACTTAAAGGAAAGGTTGTTACAGGTTTTTCGAGTACCGTAAAAGTTGAGAAACTTTGTGAAAAATATAATATTCCTGTGCAACGTGTACGAATTGGTTTTAAAGATATTTGCAAAGTAATGTTACACGATAATGTCCTGGTTGGCGGAGAAGAATCCGGCGGAATAACCTGTAAAGGACATATACCCGAACGCGATGGTATTTGGATGGGATTAACTATATGGCAATTTATGAATGAAACCGGAAAAAACATTTCGCAAATAATTGATGAAGTTTATAACATTACCGGAACATTTTTTTACAGCCGTAACGATTTAAGAATTGAAGAAAACCTCAAAAACAAAGTCGTTCAGGCATGTAAAAACAATATGTTTAAACAGTTTGGAGAATTTAAAGTTGAAAGAATAGAAACTCTTGATGGTTACAAATATTTTATTAATGATAATGAGTGGATAATGATTCGTCCTTCGGGCACTGAACCATTATTACGTTTATATGCCGAAACTTCTTCACCCGAACGCTTAATTAAATTTCATGAAGAAGCGTTAAAAGCGGTTGAATCTGTTGTAAACACAAACTGAATTTAAGTTGAATCTGCGATTTATCAATAATTGCAGTCAGATTTAGTTACTATTCACTCCGTAGGATAACGCCATGAAAAAGGCTCAAGAAAAAATAAAAACAATATCCAACGGGGAAAACCATGTGCAAAGTATAACCGCTGTTGCTACGTTTTTTTATATCCATTTCATCAACGGAAAATCCATTCGATGCGGTAATTCAGGGTTTTTCGGAAAAATACGGAATGAATAATCGTAAACACCTGAACGGGTAACCGGCACTATACATTTATAAGTTACCTGTCCGTTCTTTTCGGCTATGGGTTTCATTTCTTCAATAAAAAGAATTTCTCTTACTTCGTCTAAAACTTTTTGTCCGAAAATAATTTCAAGTCCAATATCTGAAGTAGGTATTTCGTGAAGATTTAGTATAATTTCTGCAATAAAATCTTCGCCTAACAAAAGTGGTTTTACGGTTGAATCGTGAAGGTTAACACCGACAACTTCAATACTATCCCAAGCTCTAATCATTTTTTGTTTCCATGCGGCAATTTTGCGTGCTATTTCAAAGTTATTGTTGTATAACAAATTACTACGTTCAAAAAGTTTCCTGTAATATTTTTCGTAGTAATCATCAAGTTGACGTTTCATTGTAAAACGTGGCACAATATCGGAAATGGTTTTTTTAATGTGCGAAATCCATTTTGTTGGCAAGCCCGATTTTTCATTACTATAAAATGTAGGAACAATTTCATTTTCAAAAAGAAAATATAAAGTTTCGGCATCTAATTCGTTTTGAAAGTCTTCATTTTCATAAGTATTTTCTTCTTTAAGCGCCCAACCCGCTCCTTGCACATAACCTTCTGCCCACCAACCATCTAAAACGCTGCAATTTAAAACGCCGTTCATTATGGCTTTTTCGCCGCTGGTTCCCGATGCCTCAAGTGGACGAATTGGCGTATTTAGCCATATATCAACTCCCTGAACTAATTTTTTAGCTAATTCAATGTCGTAATTCTCAAGAAAAAGTATTTTTCCAATAAATTCAGGACGATGGGAAATTTCTATAATTTTCTTTATTAAATCCTGACCGGCTTTATCGCTTGGATGAGCTTTTCCTGCAAAAATAAATTGTACGGGTTTTTCTTTATTATTTACTAATTCTGAAAGTCGCTTCAGGTTACTAAAAATAAGATGCGCTCTTTTATATGTAGCAAAACGTCGTGCAAAACCAATAGTTAAAGCATTTTCGTTAAGTTTTTCAACAGTTTTAAGAACAAGGATGGGATTTTCCTGACGGTTTCCCAAGCCTTCCATTAATTTTTTACGAATAGTAACAAAAAGCTCGTGACGCAATTGTGAACGCACCTCCCAAATTTTATCATCGGGTACTTTATTTATGGCTACCCACGATTTTTTATTCGACTGGTCGCTTAAAAAGTCCGGAGGCAAATATTCGTTATATAATTTCCACCAAGGTTTTGCTACCCAGGTTAGAAAATGCACTCCATTTGTAACGTAACCAATATGCAGTTCCTGAGTGAAATAATCGCTCCAAAGCGGATTAAACATTTTTTTGGATACTTTACCGTGAATTTTACTTACACCATTTATTTCCTGCGAAATTTTACAGGCAAGTACACTCATCGAAAAATTTTCTTTTGTATCGTCTTCGTGTACACGGCCTAATCCCATTAATGTTTTCCATTTTATATTTAGTCGGTCGGTAAAATACGAAAGATAAATTCGAATCAAATCTTCATTAAAAATATCATGACCGGCAGGAACGGGTGTGTGTGTGGTAAAAAGCGATGAAGCGCGAACCATTTCCAGCGCTTCGTAAAAATTCAGTTGCTTAAATTCCACTAATTTACGTAATCTTTCTAAACCTATAAATGCTGCGTGTCCCTCGTTGCAATGGTAAATTACAGGTTTAATTCC
>PCSS01000249.1:5843-7738 GCA_002771395.1 Bacteroidetes bacterium CG23_combo_of_CG06-09_8_20_14_all_32_9
ATAAAGTTGATGTGTAATTGTTTTATCGTCTTCTGCGTTTTCTTCTAAATCTGTATCGAGCAGATAAAGAGGTACTCTACCAACATCAACCCGCCAGACTTTTGCATATAGTAAACGTCCCGGCAAAGGGAAACGAATAACTATCCATTCGCCTTTTTCGTTTCGCACAGGCAGTAATGGTAGTGTAGTAAATTTCTGTGGAACATAATTAGCAATTTGTTCACCCGAAACCGAAAGCGATTGCGTAAAATACCCATATCGGTAAAGTAATCCAATTCCAACAATATTTGCACCTGAATCGCTTGCCTGTTTTAAATAATCGCCAGCTAAAATGCCTAATCCGCCCGAATAAATAGTTAATGAATTAAGAAGACCAAATTCCATGCTAAAGTATGCTATAAGTTCTTTTTGATTTGTTGGCTTTCCTTTCATATAGTTGTCAAAAGCAGAATTTACTTTTTTGAACTTTTCAACAAAAATCTGATTTTTTTCCAATTCACGGAATTTATCAAAAGTAATAGATTCAAGCATCACAATAGGATTATGGTTTACAGTTTCCCACAATTGAGGGTCAATCATTTCGAAAAGTTCCTGAGCATCATAATTCCACGACCACCAAAGATTTTTAGATAGTTTATGTAAGTTAAAAAGACTTTCGGGGATATGTGATTTAATAAATACTTTTTTCCATGTAAATTTTACGGGTGCTTTATTTGTTAGTGATTTTAAACTTTCGGGAAGTTGTTTGTTTTTATATGTATCAAACCTTAATCGGGATTTTTCGAGAGCTATGTTAAATGCTTTATGATAATAAGATATAAGGTTTTCCCATAATACAGTCTGCGAAATTTCGTAAGCCGATTTACGTGTCGCCTGAAGTTCATCTTTTGAAAAGGAATTAAATTCAGCAATAAATCGGGCAATTTTATGATAAACTTTTTCCTCGTTAAAATCGTCACGTTCAATAATTTTAATGCCATTACCTTTTTCTTTTCCCTGTTGTTTAATCCAAAGTCCGAAGCCTGCAAGTGTTGTAGTAACAGTTGGAATATGAAAAGCGAGGCTTTCAAGCGGTGTGTATCCCCAAGGCTCATAATATGATGGAAAAACCGACAAATCAAAACCTATAAGCAGGTCGTAATAAGGAAGATTAAAAATACCGTCAATACCATTAAAGTAACATGGCACAAAAATAATTTTTACTTTATCTGCAGGGCTGTTATTCAGTTTTTTTTCTTTT
This sequence comes from Bacteroidetes bacterium CG23_combo_of_CG06-09_8_20_14_all_32_9, assembly GCA_002771395.1. Lineage (GTDB taxonomy): Bacteria > Bacteroidota > Bacteroidia > Bacteroidales > GWA2-32-17 > GWA2-32-17. The sequence goes on from PCSS01000249.1 coordinate 7,084, forward strand.
ATTTTCTGCAAAATAGGGTCATATTCAACGTCGTGAAGGTTGTGAGTAAGATATTCGTTTGAAACAGGATTACTGAAATCGCAATTATGAATTCGTTCCAATAATTCGGTGCGTGGACCAATAAAATTAGCCGGAACTGTAATAAAAGCAACAATATTATTCTTTATTGCAGGGTTTTCATTTAATTCGGCAAGAGTATCAATAAAAAGGTCAATCCCTTTGTTTTTAAACTCGTAACGCCCGCTATTTATTATAAGTAAACTGTTTCTGTCAATTTTTTGATTAAGAAGCGCTTCTGTAATGTTAAAAAATTTATTTCTGGCTATCTGCCTTTTTTCCTCAAATTCCGAATCGGGCGGCACAAATGAATCTTCAAAACCGTTTGGTGTAATTACATCTGCTTTTTTATGATGAAACTGAACACATTCGCTGTCGGTAATTTCACTAACAACAGTAAATGCATCGCAATTATTTGCCGAAATCATTTCGAGTGAATGTTTTGATTGGATATTGTATTTTTCGGCAATTGCATTTGCGTCATAAGTTAAAAGATCTTTGTAGAGCGGTAATCCCTTTCCGGCAATTGTTCTGCCAACGGCGGTTGCATGAGTTGTAAAAAGTGTTCCTATTTGCGGAACTTCTTTTTTAAGAAAAA
>PCSS01000249.1:7760-8693 GCA_002771395.1 Bacteroidetes bacterium CG23_combo_of_CG06-09_8_20_14_all_32_9
GAAGTAACTGAAAATTCGTAAAAACTTTTAATGAGCTTGGCAGCAGCATAACCAAATAATGTGGGTTCTATGTAATCCCATTGTCCATGAAGCGAATCGAGATGGTAATTTTCCCAAAACTCGTAAAATATTTTATCTTTTTGGCCAAAATAAGGTGTAAAATCAACAAGTATTACAACAGGTGAACCGACAATATTCCATCGTCCTATTTTAAATTTATATCCTTCGTTTTCGGCTTGTACGCGCCACATTTTAAAAAGAAACTTATCTTCAAAAAAATCTGTATTCGGGCGGGTTTCTTTCCAAACATCGGGACCAATTAAAATATAATTATCTTTTAAATCATTTACTATTGATTTTGCTTTGGTTGATATTACTGTGTAAATACCACCAACTTTGTTACATACCTCCCAACTGACTTCAAAAAGATAATCAGGAAAAAGTTTATTCTCATTCATTTTGAACTATTTAAGTTATAAATATTATGTAAAATTATACCATTTTATCCATTTATAAAAACTATCCCAAAAAAATTCCGATTCATAAACCGAAAGTGAGAAGAGGAGAAAGGGAACTCGCACACTTTCATACTTTCAGATTTGACGTTTGAGGTTGGCTACTGCTTCCTGCCGCTACCTCCTGTATCCTGCATACTGCCGCTTGTTAAAGAAACGCATTTTTGATATTGAGCATGCCGAAATATGCCTGTTCAAAGTATAAACGGCTATTTTTCGGGTAGTTTTTTTTATTTTTTACAATTTATCGCTTTATTTGTTAACGTATTTTTAGATGTTTGTAATGGTAACTGTAAATAAGTACCTTTGCAAAAAAAATAGAAACAGGCAAATGAACAAGTTAAAATGAAAAGGTTATTTCTTAACATGCCATAAGATGCCGAAACCTAAAAAGTTTCAATACAACCCTATTTATTTT
>PCSS01000273.1 GCA_002771395.1 Bacteroidetes bacterium CG23_combo_of_CG06-09_8_20_14_all_32_9
GTTGTAAAAAAAAATAAAGTATTAACGAAATAATAATCAAATAATTATGTTGCGAAAGGTATTATTTGTTTTAGTTGCTGCAATTATTTCTACAAATGTTTTTGCACAATCGGGAACTTTGCAGGGTAAAGTATTAGATGCAAGTAACAGTGAGGGTATTGCATTTGCTAACGTTAGCATAGAGACTAACGGTCAGATAATTACAGGTGGAATGACCGACTTTGACGGGAAATATGTAATTAAACCCATTCCCGCCGGAAATTATGATGTTAAAGCATCTTATGTGGGTTATCATTCTCTGCAATACAAAGGTGTTAAAATTATGGCAGGTAAAATCGCTTTCCAGGATTTTAGAATTTCAACTTCTATTCAACAACTTACAGAGGTTGAAGTAAAAGAATACAAAGTCCCTCTTATTAGTAAAGACCAAACTTCAAGCGGCGGTGCCGTAACTTCCGAAGAAATTGCAAAAATGCCGGGACGAAACGCCGATGCTGTTGCAACAACTGTGGGTGGCGTTTATTCTGAGCGTGGTGAAGTTGGCAGCATTCGTGGCTCACGTTCCGAAGCAACTGTTTATTATATTGATGGCGTTAAAGTCCGTGGTTCTTCAAGTATGCCAAAGTCGGCAACATCACAGGTGGAAGTTATTACCGGCGGTATCCCTGCTAAATATGGCGATGTAACCGGCGGTATTATTAACGTTACAACCAAAGAACCTTCGCGCGAAACTTATGGCGCAGTTGAATTGATTACTTCTGAACTTCTTGACCCTTACAATTATAACCTTGCCGAATTTATGATTACAGGGCCGCTTTATTCTAAAAAAACTATTGACCCTTACGATTCAACAAAAATTAAAAAAAATGTTATTTCCGGATATTTTCTCACTGCCAGTTTTAATTATATAAAAGACGATGCTCCTTCTGCTATTGACTGGTGGAATGCAAAAGAAGGCGTTGTTGCTCAACTACTTGACAATCCTTATCGTAGAAACGAAACAGGATTTGGAGCAATATTAAACAGCGAATATCTTGGTGCCGATAATTTCGAAAAAATTAAAGCCCGTAACGATGCTCAAAGTAAAGAAATGATGGTTACAGGTAAAATTGATGTTAAACCCTCTCGTAACATAAATCTTACTTTCGGCGGAACTTTTGATTACAATAAGTACAGAAATTTTGTTTATGCCAATTCTTTATTTAACTCTAATAATAATGGTGAAGTAATTAACCGTACAATTCGTGGTTATGCCCGTTTAACACAAAAATTCCAAAGTGCCGACGAAAAAGAAAATGCTATTGCGCTTATTAAAAATGCTTTTTACCAAATTCAGGTTGATTATACCAAATTTAACCAAACTGTTCAGGACCCTTATAATAAGGACGACCTCTTTAAATATGGCTATGTAGGAAAGTTCACTACTACTCAGGAAAGGTCTTACATATGGACTGATACAATTCCAGGATATTCAACCGGTGTATGGAATCATGATGCGTTTAGAGATTTGTATTATGCTTTCGAGCCTTCTGATATTAACCCCGATTTAGCAAGCTACACATCTAATTATTATAGTTTATTCCCTCAATACAGTGGTTATTATGCCAACAGTGTTTTTGTTGAAGCCGGCGGTGGTTTACTTAACGGGCAGGCACCCGAGCAAACCTATAGTCTTTATAACAGCCCGGGAACACCTTACAATACTTTTTATAAGGTTAATAATTCACAATACAGGTTATCAGCATCCGGCTCGGCAGATGTTAAAGACCACGAAATTTCTCTCGGATTTGAATTTGAACAACGCGATGACCGTTATTTTGGAGTAAATCCAATGTCTTTATGGACTTACGGACGGCTTTATACAAATAAACATATTTTCGAACTTAATTTTAATAATCCTCAATATGTTTATGATGCTAACCTTGTATTTCAGGATACAATTTGGTACTACCGCAAGTATGATAAAGCCAATCAAAGCCAATTCGACGAAAAACTCAGGGAAAAACTCGGCATGCCTATAGATGGTTTAAACTGGATTGACTTTGATTCTTACGACCCTTCCATTTTTTCCATAGATTTTTTTAGTGCCGATGAATTGTTAAATAATGGAAAAAATTTAGCTGCATATTATGGGTACGACCATCATGGAAACCGGCTTACTACTAAACCAAGTTTAAATGATTTTCTTACCGCAAAAGATGAAAATGGAAGATTTCTACGCGAAATCCCATCTTTCCAACCCATTTACGGAGCTGCATATATTCAGGATAAATTTGCCTTTAAAGACCTTATTTTCAACGTAGGTATTCGTATTGACCGCTTCGATGCCAACCAAATGGTATTAAAAGACCCTTACTCTTTATATGAAACAAAAAAATTAAGCGAAGTAAATGGTAATCTTAACCCAAACGGCACACATCCCGGTAATATTTCCCCCGATGCTGTAGTTTATACAGATAACGTATCTGCTCCTACTCAAATTAAAGGTTACCGCGAAGGCACTTCACCCGAAAATGTAAAATGGTTCAACTATAGCGGAACTCAGATTAACGACCCTACTTTAATTTCAAGTAACGGCATTATGAATCCTTATTTGGTTGACCCTGATGGCTCGTTAAATGTTAACGCATTTACTGATTATGAACCTCAAATAAATGTTATGCCTCGTATTGCATTTTCTTTCCCGATTTCGGACGTTGCATTATTTTTTGCTCACTATGACATTCTTACAAAACGCCCAAGCAGCAATATTCGAATGGACCCGGTTGAATACTTATATATACAAGCACAAACTAATCAGCTTAATAATCCTAATCTTAAAACTGAAAAAACAATTGATTATGAGTTGGGATTTCAACAAAAGTTAAATAATACATCTTCTTTAAAATTATCAACATTTTACCGCGAAATGCGCGATAATATCCAGGTACAATATATATTTGGTGCATATCCTGTTAAATACATGACATATTCAAATATTGACTTCGGAACTGTTAAGGGCTTAACAGCATCTTACGATATACGTCGTACCGGGAATGTTACTTTCCGATTAAGCTATACTCTCCAGTTTGCCAACGGAACAGGTTCAAATGCCGAAACCAGTAGAGCACTTATACAAACCGGGCAGCCCAATTTAAGAACAACAATACCTTTGGATTTTGACCAGCGTCATGCATTGGTAGGAAATTTTGATTACCGCTTTGCAAGTGGACCTGCATATAATGGTCCCAAGGTGGCAGGTAAAGATATTTTGCAGAACACAGGTGCAAACTTTACAATTATTTATGGTACAGGCTCACCTTACAGCAAACGTGATATAAATAGTAATTATCTTATCGGCTCATTAAATGGTGCACGCAAACCTTCCCGTTTTACGGTAAATTTACGATTAGACCGTGACATTGAACTTAATTACGGAAAAGGTGAAAATGCAGAAAAGAAGAAAGAAGCAGCGCTTAATGTTTATTTGGAAGTAACCAATCTGCTTAATAACAAAGGAATATTAACTGTTTACAGCACAACAGGTAATCCCGATGATGATGGATTTTTAACAGCCGCCGTAAATCAGACTAATATTAATTCGCAAAAAGATCCCGAAGCATACAGGAATTATTATACAATGTATATTAATAATCCCGGTAATTATACTTATGCCAGGACTATTCATTTGGGAATTCAATTAAGTTTCTAAATCTTAAATCATAAATCCTTAATCATAAATTTTAAATCCGAAGATATGAAAACAAATAATATGAAACAAACAATTGCAATGGCAGTTCTTGCAGTAATGCTTGTTCACCCTGTTTTTGCACGTAAACTTATTACTGAAAAAAGTGGCAATCGCAGCATTTCTGCCGCCGGATGTATTACCCCTTCTGCCCGCTCAGAAATGAGTTTAAATAATGTCAGAGCCTTAATATTTACAGGAGGCGATATGTGGTGGGACCTAATTGATATTGCAAAATACGAAATACCCAAAGGTTCAGGCAAAACATCACTTTTTGTCGGAGCTATATGGATTGGAGGTACCGATGTAAACGGACAATTGCGCGTTGCAGGCGCAAGATATCGTTCTAATGGAACAGATTATTTTACCGGTCCGCTCATTTCCAACCTCGGAACTACTACCCCCGATGAATGTTTAAAGTACGATAAACATTTTAGAGTTTCGCATGATGAAGTTGCCAAGTTCCGTTCATGGTGGCGTGCCAAACAAGAAGGTAATAATGATTTGTTAAACTCGCAACTTCCTAACTATTCAGTTCCTTCAAGTATTACCAATTGGCCCGGTAATAATTCCAATCCTTTATACGATTCACAACTTGCACCTTACTGGGACGAAAATGGTGATGAATTTTATAACCCCAATGATGGAGATTATCCTTTTTATGACCTTGATAAAAGTCTTCCCTGTGGAACTTCCCGCGACAAAAGACGTCCCCGCCTTTATGGCGACGAAACACTGTGGTGGGTTTACAATGACCGTGGTAATATTCATACCGAAACAAATGGAGATGCTATTGGTATGGAAATTCGTGCACAATATTTTGCTTTTGCTACCAATGATGAACTAAACAATATGACATTTGGAAATTATGCCCTTATCAATCGTTCAACTTATACTCTTCAGGATTGCTATTTTGGTGTTTTTACTGATGGCGATGTGGGTTACTATAAAGACGACTATGTTGGTACCGATGTTAAACGTGGTTTAGGATATATTTATAATGCCGATGAAGATGATGGTGATGGCAGCGGACAAACTTATGGCAAACAACCTCCTGCAGTTGGTATTGATTTTTTTGAAGGACCTTATATGGATGCTAATATTATAGACGGTGATACTGTTTATAGAGGAACAGCATGGGATACTACAACTAATCCTCCTACACTTAATTGTAATAGTCCATTTATATTTAATGGATGTATTAACGGGTTAAATTTTAACGACACAGTTGCAAATAATGAACGCTGGGGTATGAGGAGGTTTATTTATTTTATAAATCAATTTGGTGGTTCGCAAAGTGACCCTAACATAGCTGTTGAATATTACTATTACCTTTTAGGCAAATGGAAAGACGGTACTCCAATGACTTATGGCGGTACCGGGTATGGTGGCTCAATTCCTTCAGATTTTATGTTCCCTGATGATACCGACCCTTGTGGCTGGGGTACACATACTATACAACCTGCATGGTCGGAATGGGCAGAAGATAATCCGTCTTTCGATTTAAGAATTGTTCAATCTGCAGGTCCTTTTACACTTACACCTGGAATGACCAATGATATTACAGTTGGCATGGTCTGGGCAAGAGCGACAACGGGCGGTGCCTGGGCTTCGGTTGGCGAATTAAGAAGAGCCGATGATAAAGCCCAGCGTTTATTTGATGTTTGTTTTAAAATTGTTGATGGTCCTATGGCTCCCGAATTGCAAATTATTGAACTTGACAGGGAGCTGATATTTCATTTATCTAATATAAAAGGTTCAAATAATTATAAAAATACTCCCGAAGATTACAGGGAATTGGACCCTTTTATTGTCTGCCCCAGTACTAATCCTACTTGTGATAACTATTACACATTGCAAGGTTACCAGGTTTTTCAATTAAAAGATGAAAGTTGCTCTGTAACAGATATTGAAAACCCCGATAAAGCCAGGTTAGTTTTTCAATGCGATAAAAAAGACGCTATCTCAAGAATTATTAACTATGAATTTGATAACCAATTAGGTGTTTCGGTTCCTAAACTAAAAGTTGACGGAATTAATACGGGTATTCAACATTCATTTACTTTAATCAACGATGCTTTTGCCGCAGGCGACAAACGTCTTGTAAATCATAAAACTTATTATTATACAGCAATTGCCTATGGTTATAATAACTATAAAACTTATAACCCGGAAGACCCAATGGCACTTGACGGTCAAAAGAAACCTTATCTTCCCAGCCGCGGTGGTTACGGGGGAGCAGTTAAGACTTACTCTGCCATTCCTCATATTACTTCACCTGCAAATGCCGGAACAATTTTACATTCTCAATATGGCGATGGTCCTAAAATTATTCAGATTGAAGGACATGGCAATGGCAATAACGAATTATTACTTACTCAAAAAACTATTAACAAAATAATGGCTGGTTTGCCATGGAAAGCCGATAGTATAGAATATGAAAATGGCTATGGACCAATTAAAATAAAAGTAATTGACCCTTTAAATGTTCTTTCAAAAGATTTCGGGCTACAATTTGTTGATAGTCTTACTACCGTAAGTACAACATTAACAGGTAGCCGTATTGATACATCAAAATGGATAGCTTATACTATTCCTGCTTTTACTAAATCTGATACTGTTTGGGCCGAGTCGCGGATTAGGTATTTGAATGAGCAGATTATTCCTACATGGGGTATTTCAATTACTATTCAACAGATTCCTTGGCCTGCAAAAGACTCTTCTGATTCATTTCAAAACGGATATATCTCATCAAGTGTTACCTGGGCAGACCCTAATAAAATTTGGGCGACATTTATTCCCGATCAAGACGGCTGTGGATTTCCTAACTGGATAAGATGTGGTACAACTAAAGATGCATCAAATCCCCAATGTGATGATATTCAGAATACAAGTCATAATAGCAATATTAGGACAGCAACCGACAAAGATCAGTATTACGAAAAAGTAATTAATGGAACTTGGGCTCCTTATGCTTTTTGCATGGTAGATAACAGTCTGGGTCCTCTTTATCAGGGTGTTGCTTTCCGTTTATGCACTTATAATATTAATACATACAATAAAAGACTTTCAGGTATTCAGGTAGTAATAACAAAAGATAAATCAAAATGGTCGCGTTGCCCGGTAATTGAAATGTGCGAATACGATATTCCGGCAACTTTTGCACCCGGTTTAAGCGAAGGTGGTCAGTATAAATTTGGTATCCGCAAACATGCCTCCGTTGATAAAAATGGTAATTCAAATAATACAGGCGATAGTACCAATATTAATGCTTCAAATTACATTAATTCGGAAGGTATGGGGTGGTTCCCCGGCTATGCTATTAACTTAGAAACCGGCGAACGGCTTAATATTTCTTTTGGTGAAGATTCTCACTACCCTGGCGAAAATGGCAGAGATATGATATGGAATCCTACAAATAATTATGCTTCTTATTTATGGTATGAAAGTAATGGTGCAGAAGGAGACCTTTATCTTGGTGGAAAACATGTTATTTATGTATGGGGACACAATGGAGATACATTAACAACTTATAACAAAAAATATTATATGCCAAAATATGACGAAGGGAAATGGTTACGTGATAAGTTGGGCGCTCTAACAATCGATTATACTTTGACAAAGAGAAATATTTGGTTAAATGCTATGTGGGTTTGTTATCCAGTGCTTTCTTCTGAAATAACCCTTGATACAAATAATGCCGACCCCTATTACTTTATTAAAACTGATGTAACTTTTACAATTAATATGGCAAATCCATACCAGCAATCAGCCGGTGAACTTGCCGTTGACTCTGCT
>PCSS01000066.1:0-903 GCA_002771395.1 Bacteroidetes bacterium CG23_combo_of_CG06-09_8_20_14_all_32_9
TTTTCAATCTTCTTCAATCTTGTCTTATCAATCTTTTTCAATCTCATCCCTTAACCTTAACCTTAAATATAATCATTCCCTTGACCCACTCCTAATTGATCACACTTGTATACAAAAGGATGTGAGTAGGAAGAATCCCTTATAATCTGAATTTCACCGTTTACTCCAAAAATAGCGGTATCCGATAGAAATCCACATAAGTAAATATTTTTACCATTATCAATATCTAAACCCAATCCTTCATCAAAGCTGTCGCCACCTGCTCTTTGTGCCCATTGAAAATTGCCACTACTATCATATTTTGCTAAAAAAAATATCATCCCAATTTCCATCACAAAATAATGTATCCACATTTGGATTTCCAGAAGAAAAAATAAATTCTCCCCGAAAACGACCTGTGACATAAATATCATTATCTGAAATAGCAACATTTAATCCTTCAAATGATGTTGAACCAGGAGGGTTACCTTCTTGGTTAACCCAAATTAAATCACCAGATGAATCATACTTGGCAATAAAAAAATCCCACATTACTGGACAATATAATGTGGTTTGATTTGGCTCGCCATAACCAAATATTTTTTGACCACAAAAAACTCCTGTCATAATAATGTTATCCTCATTATCAATAGCAATTCCATTTCCTTTTGAGCTGCCTGTACCAGTTGGATATTTAACCCATATTAATTGACCGATAGGATTATATTTTGCAATAAAAAGGTTATAAAAACTACTATTGTAAGTAAGAGTTATTTCATTATTTTCGCCGAATAATGCATTCCCCTCATAATATCCAGATACAATTATATTTCCTTGTGAATCATACTTTATATCTAAACCACTTTCAGTGACTGACCATCTATCAATCAAGTAACTTCCTTCTTGTTCTGCCCATAAGAATTC
>PCSS01000066.1:917-8534 GCA_002771395.1 Bacteroidetes bacterium CG23_combo_of_CG06-09_8_20_14_all_32_9
ACTATCTTTTTGGCTGTATCTGTATGATACTTATCATACAATATTTTTTGAAAATATACATAATTTTATAATTCCAATTCATCAAATGGCGATTTTATTTTTTGAATATTTTTTTCAGTAACATTATGTATATATTTCCGTTGTTTTCGAGCTTTTATGCCCCAACATTGTCTGTATGTATCGTTGACCAATGCCCAAATTTGAAAGCATAAAAATAATTCATTTAACTTAATAAAAAAAATATTGTAGAACTTTTGTGACTATTCATTTACTAAATTTGTTATAAAAGGTTGAAATACAACACGTAATCTTGTTAATAAACTTCTAAAGTTTTTACAGGTAGCTGTTATTTAGATGAGTACAATGTGGTCTTATTCATATAATTTAACTCTGACAGGGTTTTCGGAGTAGTCTCAAATTTGAAATTTTTCAACAATCAAAATGTACAAATTTACCACGTAGGATATATTTTATAAGTTTATCTATTGTTATTCAACAGATTATCCAACGTGGTGAACCCCTCGCAAAGTATAAATTATAAACTGTTCAATGAAAAATGCCCAATTTTTTACATCCTTTCGGGAACATCAATTCCCAATAGTCGCATCGAATCTTTTATCCGTTTGGCGGTTACACTGCTTAAAAAAAGTCTGAAATTTCTTTTATCTGTATTTTCTTCTTTTAAAATACTGAAATCGTGATAAAACTGGTTGTATTCTTTAGCAAGTGTATAAACATAATTTGCAATTAGTGCAGGATTTAACTCAGTTGCTGCTTCCGAAATAATATTTTTAAAATCTGCAATCAGTTTAATAATTGATTTTTCAGTTTCGTTAATTTCAGTATTTTCCAAAACTTTTTCGGGAACATTTAAACTAATTTCATTTGCTTTTCGCAAAACAGATTTAATTCTTGCATGCGTGTATTGAATAAATGGTCCTGTATTACCGTTAAAATCAATAGATTCAACGGGATTATAAAGCATATTCTTTTTTGGGTCAACTTTTAAAATAAAATATTTTAAAGCTCCAAGCCCAACCATTTTAACAATTTCAGTTTTTTCTACTTCCGAAAGCCCGTCAAGTTTACCAAGTTCGTCAGAAATTGATTTTGCTGTTGCAAACATTTCATCTATTAAATCATCGGCATCAACCACAGTTCCCTCGCGTGATTTCATTTTACCCTGCGGAAGTTCAACCATACCGTAAGACAGGTGTGAAATGTTTTTGTGCCAATCATATCCAAGTTTTTTAAGTACAAGTTTTAAAACCTGGAAATGATAATTTTGCTCGTTGCCAACTACATAAATCATTTTATCGGCATAGAACTCATTTTTACGCATAATGGCAGTACCAATGTCTTGAGTTATGTAAACGGAAGTTCCGTCGCTACGCAAAAGCACTTTTTCGTCTAAACCATCGTCAGTTAAATCGGCACAAATCGAATTATCATCCTTTTTTATAAGTACGTTTTTTTCGAGCCCTTTATAAACTTCTTTTTTGCCTAATTCGTAGGTTTGCGATTCGTAATGGGTTTTATCGAAAGTAATTCCTAATATTTTGTAAGTTTTCTCAAAACCATTGTAAACCCAATTGTTCATGGTTATCCAAAGTTTACGAACTTCTGCATCGCCGGCTTCCCATTTACGCAACATTTCGCGAACTTCAAGAATAAGAACAGTTTCATTTTCTGCCTGTTCCTGAGTTTTTCCCTTTGCTAAAAGTTCGGCAATTTGTTTTTTATATTCTTTATCAAACAAAACATAAAAATCACCAACAAGTTTATCTCCTTTTATATTTGCCTTTCCAGGTGTTATTCCGTTTCCCCACTTTTGCCACGCAAGCATTGATTTGCATATATGAATTCCGCGGTCGTTTATTAAATTAACTTTGGTTACGTGGTTTCCGGTTGCTTTTAATATTTCCGATAAACTATGTCCAATCAAATTATTTCGGATATGCCCCAAATGCAATGGTTTATTGGTGTTTGGCGATGAGTATTCTATCAAAATATTTTTGGAATCAGTTAATGTATTTTCTGTTTTTTCAGAGGTTTTGTTTAATTCATTAATCCAAAATGAATCTGAAAACGATAGGTTTAAGAATCCTTTAATTACTTCAAAAGAATTTATTTCTTCTAGATTATTTTTTAAGAAATTTCCGATTTCAGAAGCAGTTTGTTCGGGTGTTTTTTTGCTTATTTTTAAAAACGGAAAAACATTTATTGTATAATCACCGGTAAAATCTTTTTTTGTTTTTTGAATTTGTATTTGGTTAATATCAATTGTTTGCAAATAAAGTTTTTCTATTGCTTTACAAAATTTATCGGTGAGAAAACTCTCAATTGTCATTTTTAAAATTTACGTTTGCAAAGATAACGAATGGCATTATAATTTGCGCATGGTAAATTATTACATTTGGGTTTCGGGTAAAGGGTATAAGGGAAATTAAGGTATAAGTTTAAAGGTAAAAGCCCCAAGATAAAAGGTAAAGGGAAAAACAAGAAAAATGATTCCATCATTTAAACTTTAATCTTTTACCTTTGAGCTTACTTTCACACCATATACCTTATACCAATATACCTTTTCGTATTTATGAAATGCTAAAATTTATCCCTTTAGCAGTATATATCTTTGGATATATTTAAAAAAGGTTAAATAAATGTTAAATAAAGCAACTCAAAAGTTATTATTTTTGTCTTGGTGTTTTGAAGTTCGGAATAGACTTGTAATTTTGCTAAAATTTAAAAAATTATGAACACTAATAAAAATTTGATGTTAATATTTTTAATGGTATTGATTACCACATTTTTATTTGGACAGGAATATAAAATTAAAGTAAAAATAAAAAATTTGCCCGATAAAGATACTTTATTGTTGGCTCACCGCTTTACCGATAAACTTTATGCTGATGATACAACTTTAGTTGATAAGAATGGTAGTGGAACTTTTTCGAAAAAGAAAAAATTAGATGGTGGAATTTATGTTGTAATTATTCCTGCACTTAGAAAGCAATACTTTGAATTTTTAATTGACCAGTCGCAGCAATTTTCGATAGAGACTGATACTTCCGATTTTATTGCAAATATAAAAGTTTCCGGGTCCGATGAAAACAAAAAATTTTTCGACTGGCAACGTTCTATGGCAAAACTGGAAAAAAAGATGAAAGAAATTCAACAAAAAATAAAAAATTATTCTGACAAAAAAATGCAGGATTCTGTTAAAGTATGGCAGGAAAATGGTATAACAATAGATAACGAACGAAAAGCATATTGGGATAAAATTAAAAAAGACGACCCTTCATCTTTGCTCGCAAAAATTTTAAATGTGCTTACTCCTGTTGAAATTCCAAAGCCCGATTATCCCGAAAATATGCCAAAAAGAGATTCGCTGGTACGGCTTTTTCAGTATGTTTACAATAAAGATCATTACTGGGATAATATTGATTTTAGCGATGACAGGCTTTTACGCACACCTTTTATTGAATCAAAATTAAAAGAATTTTTTAAAAATATAGTACTTACACAACCCGATTCACTTACTAAAGAATCTATAAAAGTTTGTGAATTAGCAAGAAAAAACAAATATTTTTTCCAGTACATAGTAATCTACACAACAAATTATTTTGAGACTTCACAAATTATGGGGATGGATAGGGTTTTTGTAAACCTTGCCGATAAATATTATTTATCCGACCAATGCTGGTGGGCAGATTCAACAATTATTTCGAAAATTGGCGAAAGGGTAACAAAGATTAAACCCAATATGTTGGGCGAAATTGCTCCGGACCTTAAAATGGAAGATGTTAACGGTCAATGGCAACAACTTAAATTTATGAAAGCCGATTTTATTATTTTAATTTTTTGGGAACCAAATTGCGGACATTGCAAAAAAGAGGTTCCTAAACTATATGAATTATATAAAACACTTAGAGATAAAGGAGTAGAAGTATTTGCAGTTTACACTCAAAATGATACAACTGAATGGAAAAAATTTATTAACGAACACGGGCTTGATTGGATAAATGTTTACGATAAATATCACTTTACTAATTTTCGCAACCTTTACGATATATACAGCACACCTGTAATTTATATACTTGATAAAAACAAGATAATTATTGCAAAGCGCATTGGAGTTGAACAAATTGAGAAATTTCTGGAATTTGAAAGAAATAAAAAGATGAATTCAAGCTACTAAATTTTTCCCTTTGGGTAAAAAAGCCCTTGGGGGAATGGTAGAAACGGAGACAAGGAGATGGGAAGCTTTCTCCGTTTCTCCGTTTCACTGTTTCTCCGTTTCACTGTTTCTCCGTTTCACTGTTTCTCCGTTTCACCGCTTCTCCGTTTCACCGTTTCTACATTATGAATGGAATAAATTTAGAATTTTGTAACAACATGTTGGTAAGTTTGCCTTTGTTAGTGCCTAAAGTATAAAATAGATTTTAACAGTTCAATGTTTAAAACTATTTTTTTATCCCTGTTTAATGTTTATATATTCGGTTATTTTTGTGGCAACAATATATTTATGAAGCGATGGTTTATTATATTATTTTTTACGGGCATAATAAGCTCTTTTTTAGGTTTTGTGGGTGTGGATATTGTTCCTGTAGATGAGACACCTGAGCGGCTGCGTATATTTGACCGTGTATCTGAAGCGTGGGCTGATTCTATTCTTGCCACTCTTACATTAGATGAAAAAATAGGTCAACTTTTTATAGTCGCTGCACATCCCGAACGGAACCAAAAACATTGGGAAGATATTGCCGAACAGGTTTATAAATATAAAGCGGGTGGTGTTATCTTTTTTAAATGCGGACCAATGAGATTGGCTAATATGTCCAATTATTTACAATCTTATGCTTCTGTGCCATTGTTAATGAGTATTGACGGTGAATGGGGACTTTCCATGCGAATGGATAGTACTATGCGGTTTCCGTTGCAAATGGAGTTGGGAGCATTGCAGGATAATGGTTTAATTTATGAGATGGGAAAAGCCATTGGCAGGCAGATGAATCGTCTCGGAATTCAGGTAAATTTTGCGCCTGTACTTGATATCAACAATAATCCATTAAATCCGGTTATCAACATGCGGTCTTTTGGTGATAATAAAAAAATGGTTGCAGAAAAAGCCATTGAATATATGCGTGGATTGCAGGATATGCACGTTCTTGCAGTTGGAAAACATTTTCCCGGGCATGGAGATACACAAACCGATTCGCACCACGATTTGCCTTATATTGGCTTTTCAAAACACCATTTTGACAGTCTTGAACTTTATCCTTTTAAACAATTAATACGCAAAGGGATAGGTGGAATGATGGTTGCACATCTTGATATTCCCGCTTTGGATACTGTAAAGAACAGACCTGTAAGTTTGTCGCCAAAAGTGGTTAACGACCTTTTAAGAAAAAAAATGGGTTTTCGCGGGCTTATTTTTACCGATGCCCTTAATATGAAAGGTGTTACCAAATATTTAGAACCCGGTGAACCTGCACTTAAAGCGCTATTGGCTGGAAACGATGTGTTGCTTTATCCCGATGATGTTCCATGGGCTGTAAGACTTATTAAAGAAGCTATTGAGGATAGTGTTATTTGTGTTGAAGATATTGATGTTCACGTTAAACGGATTTTGCAGGTAAAGCATTGGGCTGGTTTAAATAAATGCCACTATGTTGATACAACAAATCTTTTAAGTGATTTATTTACTCCTGAAGATGAAATTATTAACCGCCGTTTAAATGATGAAGCTCTTACTCTTGTAAAAAATGAGAATAATTTAATTCCATTTCAAAGGTTAGATACTTTAAAAATCGCCGTTTTGGCTATTGGCGATTCTGTACAAAGTGTTTTTCAGAATTATCTTGGTTTATATGCTCCTATGAGCATGTTTAATGTATGTAAAGATTTTGATAAAACGGAGATGACAAAACTTAAAGATACGCTCCGGAATTTTAATCTGATAATTATTTCGCTAAAGCAAACAAACCGATATTCATACCGTACTTTTAATTTTTCAGATCAGTCGCTTGTTTTAATTAAAAACCTTTCCGATTCTAATAATGTGGTTCTTAATTTGTTTGCCAGTCCATATAGTTTAACAAAGTTCACATCTTTTAAGAAACTCAAAGCATTATTAATTGGTTTTGACAATACACCATTACCTCAGGAATCTGCTGCCCAGCTTCTTTTTGGCGGGATTTCAGCCAAAGGACGTTTGCCGGTAAATATATCAGATAATTTTCCATATAACTTCGGCTTGGAAACAGGAAACCCAATAAGATTAAAATACTCCATCCCCGAAGAGGTTGGAATTAACAGTAAACGACTTTCACCTGTTGATTCTATTGTTAATGATGCTATTAAACAAAGAGCTATGCCAGGATGTCAGATTTTGGTTGCAAAAAAAGGAGTGGTTATATACAATAAATCTTTTGGATACTTTAATTATGATAGCACTTTTCAGGTAAATAATAACAAATTGTACGATTTGGCATCAGTTACAAAAACAATGGCTACTACATTAGTATTAATGAATTTGTACGATAATAACAAATTTGATTTTACTAAAGAACTGGCATATTACTTTCCAAAATCCAAAGGTACTAATAAGGAATGTTTGCTTATAAAAGATATACTTACTCATCAGGCTAAACTTGTCCCGTTTATATCTTTTTACAAGAAATTAATTTCTGCCGAAAATAAAAGAAGCGAATACTTTTCTGCTAAACCCAACAAAAATAAATCAGTTCAGGTAGCTGATAGTATGTACGTTTTAAGTACTTATACTGATTCTGTTTACAAACAAATTTTAGACTCAAAATTGCTTAATAAAGAGGAATATAAATACAGCGATTTGGGTTTTTATCTTATGCAGGCGATAATTGAAGGTATTACACATAAATCACTGGATTTTATTGCCGATAGTATTATTTATAAACGCATTGGAGCAATAACAATGGGTTATAATCCCTTAAAAAAGTTTCCGCGTGAACAAATTGTTCCAACCGAAAAAGATACTGTTTTCAGAAAACAAATTGTTTGGGGTTATGTGCACGACCAGGGGGCTGCACTCATAGGCGGTGTTGCAGGACATGCAGGTTTGTTCTCGAATGCAAACGATGTTGCAAAAATCTGTCAAATGCTTTTGTGGGAAGGCGATTATGGTGGTATTCAATTTTTTGAACATTCTACTGTAAAAGAGTTTACATCTTGCCAGTTTTGTCCGAAAAATCGTCGTGGATTGGGTTTCGATAAGCCCGAACCTGATAAAAGTAAAGAATCGCCTGTTGTTAAACGCGCTTCTCTTAAAACATTCGGACATCAGGGTTTTACAGGTACATGCTATTGGGTTGACCCCAAAAACGATTTAATTTATATATTCCTCTCAAACCGTATTTATCCCGATGCCGAAAATAAAAAATTTAATCAACTCGGAATTCGGAATAAAGTATTAGATGTTGTTTATGATGCAATGGAGGAATAAGTTACTAAAAAAGATGGTAACTTCTCAATACTTGCAGATAAAAATAAAAGGTAACTATTCAGCCCATGTTCTTTTTAGCCACAGATTATATCAATTTACCCCGTAGGATAATCCCATTTCACCCCGTTAGATAA
>PCSS01000126.1:0-1677 GCA_002771395.1 Bacteroidetes bacterium CG23_combo_of_CG06-09_8_20_14_all_32_9
ATCATTCCTTGTTCGGTGTTCGTTATTTATTAAATTTATCCTTAAATTAGTGACATTAGGGTTGGGGGGCATAAATAAATAAAAACTCAAATTATAACGTATCATAGTATAGAAAAGAAATTTAAAAAATTGTAAATTAATGTATAGCGATAAGATAAACATTAAAACACAAGATGGCAAATATGTTGAAGCACAAGCCCCAATTATCATTTCTGCCAGTCGGCGAACAGATATTCCGGCTTTTTATTCAGATTGGTTAATTCAAAGGGTAAAAGAAGGATATGTAAAATGGATAAACCCTTTTAATGGAGTTCCTTTATATGTTTCATTTGAAAATGCAAGGTTAATGGTATTCTGGTCAAAAAATCCAAAACCAATTATACAATACCTGGACTTTTTTGAAGAAAAAAATTTAAACTTTTATTTTCAGTTTACTCTAAATGATTATGATGCTGAAAAATTTGAACCTAATGTGCTAAATGTAAAATCAAGGATAGAAACATTTTTACAATTATCAGAACGAATTGGAAAAGAAAAAATTATTTGGCGTTTTGACCCTTTAATTTTAACAGATAAAATCGGTGTTGATGAACTATTAAGAAAAGTAGAAAACATTGGCAATCAGTTGAAAAATTATACCGGGAAAATGGTTTTTAGTTTTGCAGATATTAAACCTTATAAGAAAGTTCAGAATAATTTGCGTAAAAACGCTATCAACTATCAAGAGTTTAACAAAAGCCAAATGACTGATTTTGCCGCAGCTCTTCAACGACTAAACAAATCATGGAAATTTGAAATAGGCACTTGTGCCGAAAAAATACCACTCGAAAAATACGGAATCATTCACAACAAATGTGTTGATGATGACTTAATAATTAAACTTTTCCCTCACGACAAGATATTAATGGATTTTTTAGGAGTAACAATAAATCCTCCCGACATTTTTAATCGCAAAGGTGAAATTAAAAAAACGAAAAACAATAAAGACAAAGGGCAACGTAAATTTTGTGGTTGTATTGTAAGCAAAGATATTGGTGAGTATAATACTTGCCCCCACCTTTGCAAATACTGTTATGCAAACGCTTCAAAAGAAATTGCTTTGACTAACTGGAAACATCATAAACAAAATAAAAATAATGAAATAATAAAAGGAGAATAAAATATGGCAGAATATTATTTCAATTTACCGCCAGGGGATTTATTGTCCCGACCTCAGGTTGGGGATTTAAATTAAACAGGGATTTTCATACCCATAAAAATACCCTCTAAATTTATTTTATAAAAAACTGGGGTATGTACTACTTACCACCATTCTTTTTCTTATAATTGAAAGACTTCTCACAAATACTTTCGTATAAAACTGGTTTATGATTCATTGCCTGTTCAATTATTCTATAAAACAATAATCCTCTTTATCTGAACTAAATAATCAATGCAATCTTTTTCTGATGCAAAATCTTTTTCAAACTCTATTTGATTCAACGGGTATTCCATGGCCGCAAAGATAATCAATTAGTGGTAAGTTGTACATATCCCAGAAACTTTAATTTAGATTTTTAAAACCTTAAGGTTTTGTTTATTTCTGTTGAGTTGACTTTGGATAAAGTTTAAATAATTCTGTTTTGTGTTAAGATTCTGATACCATGAATCAAAATTTATATCTATAAAATTAACATT
>PCSS01000126.1:1714-3064 GCA_002771395.1 Bacteroidetes bacterium CG23_combo_of_CG06-09_8_20_14_all_32_9
AGTGTTTCATATCTGTTGTTACCCGAAACAGGCATAACAATATCTGCATCTGAAGCCATGTTTAGCATATCCTGAATATATGGAATATTCATGAAAGGAATATCACAGGCGGTAATAAAATTCACATCACTGTCAGATGCCTTAAGACAGGATAAGATACCCATTAAAGGACCTTTATTTTCTTCAATATCGTGAACAACTCTCAGGTTTAAAAACTTAAATTTTTTACTATCATTAGAACCAATAATTACCTCATCAAAATATGGTAACAATTGACTTGATATAACAGATATAAGAGGTTTCCCATTAAATTGCAATAAACTTTTGTCCTCTCCCATTCGCAGGCTTTTTCCTCCTGCAAGTATAACGGCAGTAGCTTTTTCACGAAGTGCCCATTTATTATTATTAAATTGGATTCTTTCGGGAGAAAAATCCCAATTTTCCCCATCCGATTTAATTACCTTGTTTGCAAAATGATAAACCTGTTTACAACTGTCTTTAATTGATTTATCTGACGAATTTTTAATTATTATGAACAACCCCGGCTCAATAGCTAATCTTGCTGAATTTGATTCACAAACCACAATTGCATTTGATGGGACGTTTTTAAGAAGTTCAGTTATACCTTTTAATAAGTGATTTTTTGAAAACCCGTAACCATAAAACTTTTTTTGCTCCTGAACGAAGCATCTTCTCAGTATCTTTTTGAGTACCATTATCTCTTTCTTCAGATATTTTATAAGGTTCAGATAATGTTCCGCATATACCGCAACTTTGTTCTCCGCGCGGGCATTTTTCTCCATCTTTTTTAATTGTAGTTACTTTAACACCAAAAACAAGATAATACTTAGATAATTGATTTATCAATTCACAGGCGTATTTTGTTTTTCCGTTATTTCTTCCGGCGGAACCAATAATAATAATATTTTTCTTTTTAATCATACCTGAATCCGTGAACTCCTAAAATCCGCAAGTAAAAAAACTATTTTCCAATTTCCCGCTGATACCGCTGATTCATCCTGTTAGATAGCTTAAAAATTAATGAACTGAATAGAAATAGCAGTTATCTAACAGGGTAAACGCAGAATTTGATTTAAAATATTTTTCATCTGCGTTTATCTGCCAACTTTGCCAAGCAATTTCATTTACCCTGTTAGATAATTGCCCTATTAAATAGCTTCGCATTTTACAGGGTAAACTCTTTATATATTGTTCGCTCTTTTTTTTAAACTATCTAACAGAGCAAGCACTAATAAAATAAAAAATATTCGTGAGTTTACTCCGTAAGATATTTCATTCTTCTATCACCAGTTGTTCAAGTAAATTACCCAACGGGGTAAATCTGCGGAA
>PCSS01000201.1:0-2096 GCA_002771395.1 Bacteroidetes bacterium CG23_combo_of_CG06-09_8_20_14_all_32_9
ATCCTATAAATGAATATTCTGTAATAGCCGTTAATACTGCAAATGAAAATGAAAACGTAGTTGAAGTAACAGATTTGTTTGGCAGGGTCGTAAAAAGGATTAAAGTACAAGGCGGTTATAGTGAAGTACAAATACCAAGAACTGAATTATCAAAAGGAATTTACACTATATTGTTATTGCAAAACGGACAAAAAGTTGCTGTTTCAAGAATGACAGTGATAGAGTAAAGTTTACATTTAAAAAAAACTTTAAAGGCTGTTAAAATTTGGCAGCCTTTATTTTTTATAGTCCTAAAAGGTAATGAAATAAGGAAATAAGGGCATTTTTCATCTCCCAGTTTACACTTTATAGCATTATTTTTATTTTCTATGACCTGACAGGTTTTTCTAATAAAAATGATTAAATGATTTTTTAAACGCATCATTTTATTTTTAACGAATCAATAATGCCCATATTCATTAAATTCCATTCTACACCTTTGGCAAACAAATAATATCCCCGTGAATTGCAATGCCCGTCTAATTGCCAGTAATAAGCTTTTCGTCTGTCAAAGGTTAATTTTTCAATTTTCCGGTTATATTCAACAAGGTCAATTACCGGAATAATTTTTTCTTGTTTTAGGGAATTTAAGACAGGATCAAGTTTGTAATCTCCGTCATCAAAATAAACAACAGCAAATGTGAAATTATGTTTCAGCGAGAGTTTGTAAAACCGGTGAATGCAATCATTAATATCATTCATTGCTTTGACACTGTCATTTTTGTATTCTTCCGGTGTAAAGAAATACTTATAATGCATCATATCATCAGTTATAAACCGGCAAATGTAGCTGACGGCATATAACTTTTCCCACCACGGTCCTTCGCGGAAATGATATCCGTCTGGAGTAAAACGTTCAAAACCGCCCCTGAACCGGTAGAAATTAAAATCGGACGAAGAAATTGCAATGAGAACGATATCGGGATTATATTTCAGCATTCTTTTTTTTAACAACATATATCCGGAAAAAGGGTCGGA
Source organism: Bacteroidetes bacterium CG23_combo_of_CG06-09_8_20_14_all_32_9 (assembly GCA_002771395.1). GTDB lineage: Bacteria > Bacteroidota > Bacteroidia > Bacteroidales > GWA2-32-17 > GWA2-32-17. The sequence continues at coordinate 1,018 of PCSS01000201.1, forward strand.
GCCAGCTATGCCGACATTAAAGACCGCCACCTTTTTCTTTGATGCCAATCTCAGCCTGTCCTCAAGCAGCTTTGGCCAGGTTGAATCCTGCGGAGTTCCGATGCCTTCGGTAAACGAATTACCGATGCAAATTATTCTGAATTCATCCTTGGGCTTTTCAACTGAATGGTCAATATCCCTAAGACCTTCATTATTCGACTTTATTTCGAAAGAAAACTCCTTCCGGCTATCAATGTAACTATGGTATTTTGGGTTTACCAACAAATCAGGATTTTGGCTGTCGCTTTTTTTATATCTTTTGTGAAAACCTGATATATAATAAAGTTTCTGTAATTCATTATAATTGGCATTAGTGCCTTCTATTCTTAAAAAAGTCTCGATGCAAAACCATATCGTTAAAAATACAAGTATCGCAATTCTTGTTCGTTTTAAATAAATACCTGATTTTTTGAATCTCTTAACAATGATCTTGATAAAAAGCCAAAAAAGCAATCCGGTCAAAATCATGAATAACAAAGAAGTAATATAAGTGCTCAGAGTATATGCAAAGAATAAAAAACCAAAAAACAATGCACAGGCAAATAGTACGGAAAAAACAATGATTTTAATCCAGATAAAAATCTTTCTTGCTTTAGGATTAGAGGTATTTCTTTTCTTCAGTAGTTTATTGACGAAGAATGTCAAAACCAGTATTATAGAAAGTAACAAGAGTAATTTTAATATTGTTATAACACTATCCCAACGGAATATTGAAAGTACCTTTTTTACAAATGAATCTTCGCTATGGATGCGGGAAGGAAAGAGGTATTCGTTTTTGCCAACAGGATTACCTGCTGTCTTTAAATCTTTTACTGTGACTAAGAAATTCTTTTGGTTAACATTTACCTCAATAGTTTTAACTCTTTGTATTAGTGTGTCATGTATGAATAAATGAATAGCTTTAAGAAAAGTGTATTTAATATTCCAATCATTTTCTTCGGAATATTGAAAAGATATTTTTCGGTTTAGTGGAGTTATGCCATTTATGTCAATATTGTATGCATCTTCTGTCGTGATTCCTGTTATCCGGACAGTTACCG
>PCSS01000201.1:2642-2863 GCA_002771395.1 Bacteroidetes bacterium CG23_combo_of_CG06-09_8_20_14_all_32_9
AAATTGACCTGTTTCCTAAAGCTCTTGGACCAAATTCCAGTCTGCCCTGAAACCATCCTACAGTTTTATTATTATGGATAAACTGGGCGGCTTTTTGTAGAAGTTCCTCTTCGTTATATTCAGTAAATTTTAAGTTTTGGGCCAAAACTATGCGTTTTATCTCTTCATTAGAAAATTCGGGACCTAAGTATGCATGTTCCATAATATAACTTCTTGGGTTT
>PCSS01000201.1:2881-7052 GCA_002771395.1 Bacteroidetes bacterium CG23_combo_of_CG06-09_8_20_14_all_32_9
AGATTAATAGCGGCACCAATTGAACCGCCTGCATCGCCTGCTCCCGGTTGAATAAAAACCTTTTCAAATGGAGTTTTTTCAAGTATTTTTTGGTTTGCAACACAATTCAGAAAAATACCACCAGCCAGACAAAGGTTGGGCATTTTTGTTTCAGAATATAAATGATTTGCAATTTTAATAAGCGTTTCTTCAACAAAAAGTTGAAGTGAAGCAGCAATGTTTTTATGTCTTTCTTCGTATTCGGTTCCTGTTTTTCTGGGAGACCCAAATAATTTTATAAAACTTTTGCTATACATTGTTTTACCTTTTGTATAACCAAAGTATTTTGAATTTATATGAAAACTTCCATCGTCCTTAACATCAATTATTTTATAAAATTCTTTTATGTACTCAGGTTTTCCGAAGCTTGCCAGAGCCATAGTAGTTCCTTCTTCGCTGTTGGCTTTAAACCCCAGATAGGAGGTAATTGCAGAATAAAGTAATCCTAAAGAATCAGGATAGTGAATTTCTTTTAATATTGTTATACCATTATTTCCATATCCATAGGAAGTAGTGGCATATTCACCAACCCCATCAGCAATAATTATTGCCGCTTCATTAAATGGTGAAACAAGAAAAGAACTTGAGGCATGCGCCAAATGATGTTTAATAAAAACTGTTTTTCCTTCAAAGCCAATTTCTTTCTTAAGTGTAAGCGGTAAAATAAGTCTGTCCTGCAACCAAAGAGGGATACTTCGCAAAAAATTTCTATAAGAAAATGGAAATGATTTAATGTGGTCAAATATTACTCTTGAAAATTTGAGATATGGTTTTTCATAAAAAGCAACATAATCAATTTCGTCAAAGCTAATATTTCCTGCCTGAATACAATAGTTTATTGCATTAATCGGAAAAACAGAAGAATTTTTTATACGATTGAAGCGTTCCTCCTGAACAGCAGCTACAATTTCTCCGTCTTTTAATAAGCAAGCAGCAGAATCATGATAATAACAAGAGATACCAAGTATATTCATTCCAAATTTATTCGAAGCGATAATTTAATTTTTCAGCAACACTGTTCAGCAGGTTTTTATCAAAATCAATTTTAAGCTGATTTAACGCATCCTCACGTGTAAGATACCCTTCGCGGATAAGCTTGCTTGCTTCTACATGATAATGAGTATAACCAAAATGCTTTATTGAATTAAAAACAGAAATATAATTTAACAAACAATTGGTAGAACCCTTTGGATAACTTATTTTTGGTGCTTTCCAATTTAATTCTTTCTTAATTATATCTACATAAATTTCCGGTCCAAAAGGAAGAAACCAGTGTGGAGAAACAACCATAGCTTTGTGTTTTTTATTGGCTCTTTTCAAAACTTCTTCCATACTTCTGGGAAAGTCTTTGTATTTAGGCATATTATTCAGTTCTTCTTCCATAAAATTTTTAGTAGCTTGTGCCATATCTTTAAATTCCGGTGCATGTATATTGCATCCACATTTTGACATCACTTCCTGTTTAGTTGATTGTCCTTTGGTCCAACCGGCAACAATCAGTGGAATATCATATCGTGCAGCAATATCAAAGGCTAAATCCATATACCAGATAGAACAAGGATGACATATTACTGCTTTTGATTCGGAACTAAGGATTTTCGAAAACATATCTTTCATGAATGTTGATTTAAAAAATAAAAAATCAACATCGAGAATATCTACTGCATTCTTAATATTATCAAGGGCTTCTTCGGTTTCAAATCCATGATCAAAAGTAAATGCTAAAGGATTCAATTTGTATCTTTTTTTTATGTAGTATAGTGATGATGTGCTATCTTTTCCACCACTGCACATTACCAAACAGTCATATTTATATTTCCCTTTGTATTTATTTATAATTTTCAAAAAATCTGTTTCTAAAGACTTTATGTTATCAAACTTCTTCATGTTTTCATAATTAACGCATATATTACAGACTCCTGATTCATTAAAAAAAATATCAGGTTTATGTTCAGGCATTATACATTTATTACAAAGTGTTTGTTCATCCATAATGTATATAATTATTGAATTACTTTTACTAATAAATGCCAGGAATTATCTTCAGATTTTTTTAAAGTTATTACTTTGTAATTCTCATCCGATTCAATTGATGAAGGAACATTTTCTTTAGGTTCGCCGTCATCTATTATTATTTCAAGGATTTCATTAAAATCCATGCTTGCAAGTTTTAATAAAGCTTTTGCAGAGTTTTGAGGACATGGTACTCCTTTTAAATTAAGAACTTCATTTGCAGTAATTAATTTCATAAAATTATTTTCTAATAGAGTTTACTATATTGCAAACATTGTTAATTGTTGTATCAATTTCTTCTAAAGTAGTCCATTTGCTCAAGCTTATTCTGATTGCTTCATGAGCTACTTTTTCACAAATTCCCATTGCAGTAAGTACATAACTGGGTTCAAGATTATTGGAGGAACAAGCGGAACCTGTAGAAATATAAATGCCCCTTTTATTAAGTTCAGTAAATAAACTTTTTCCGGAAATGTTATTAAAACTTATATTTATATTGTTACAAATTCGCTGGTTACCAACTGTGCCATGCAGTGTATAACAACTTAATCTTTTATTAATTTCAGAAATAAAATAGTCCCTCATATTCTTAATATTTGTGTTCTCTTGCTCTTTAGCAATTTCAACAGCTTTTCCAAAGCCGACAATAGCAGGTGAGTTATATGTTCCTGCACGTTGTCCATTTTCATGTCCACCACCATGCATAAACGGTTCAATCGGAGTTCCTTTTTTAATGAACAAAGCACCTATGCCCTTAGGACCATGTATTTTATGAGCATTTAATGACAATAAATTTATGTTTTGTTTTATTACATCAATTTTGATTTTAGTAAAACTCTGGCAAGCATCTGAATGAAAAATTAAATTATTTTTTCTGCATAATTTGCCAATTTCTTCAATTGGTTCTATTGTTCCTACTTCATTATTACAATGCATTACGCTTACTAAAATTGTTTTTTTAGAAATCGCTTTGCGAACATCTTCTATTTTAACAAATCCTATTTTATCGACTGGCAAATAAGTAATTTTAGCATTATTCTTGGCAAGCCATTTTGTTGTTTCCAAAATGCTCGGATGCTCAATAGAAGAAACAATTATATGATTTCCTTTGTCTTTATTTGCATTGTAAACTCCCTTCAAAGCCCAATTATTTGATTCGGTACCTCCTGAAGTAAAGTATATTTCTTCAGGGAAAGCATTGATTTTAGAAGCAATTATATTTCTGGCGTTTTCAATTCCTAATGAAGCTTTTATACCAATTCTATGAATAGAGGATGCATTTCCATAAATTGACTCAACATATTGAGTCATGATTTCAGTTACTCTTGAATCTGTTTTGGTTGTAGCATTATTATCGAGGTAAATATTCATGTTATATGCCGGCATATATAAATGAAACTATAACAGCAGGACCAATATAATAAACCAAAAATGCAAGTACTGCCAGAATTATAAGAATAGGAGCAATAATGCGAAATTTGTGCTTTTTTATCATCAGCATCATTTCCTTTAATATGAATTTTATTTTTTTCATAGAGTAATATTTTGGATTTCTATGATTGTTCTAATGCCGATGATTTATTTGCAGAATAATCTTCAGCAGTGAGCCAATATGAATCACAATTTTTTAAGTGCCTGAAATGTTTATTGGGAACCAAAGTTAACAATAGTTTTGTAATACTAAATGCAATAAAATACAAAATTGTCAGCAATATAGTAATAAGTATTTTCTGAACGAAACGAATGTAAAAATTTAGTAGTTTTTTCATTTAAAAAATTTTGTTTATTAATGGGGCTTGCAAATATACTAAAAAAAAGTCAAATTCAAGTCACAAATGCAAATTTTGATTTGAAAAATTTATAAAAAATGTCATTACTTTTGTCCACTTGAAAAGTTTTGCTAAAAAAAAGCATTATTTATGTCTATTATACCTATAAAAAATATATTTTTGTTTTTAATTATTAATATTTTATTGTTTTCACATTAAGTTTAAATTATTAAAATAAAAACTTTAGTATTAATGGCTGATTTCTTAAAAAATATTTTCAAAATTTCAAATCGAAATAAATCTATTCAAATGAAAAAGATTTCAACATTGTCAGACAGAGAACTTATAGA
>PCSS01000201.1:7061-7499 GCA_002771395.1 Bacteroidetes bacterium CG23_combo_of_CG06-09_8_20_14_all_32_9
TGCAAACCAAGCAATACTGTTAAGGCAGTTATATCGTATAAATGATTTTTTGTACCTTAAACATGGTGATGAATATGTAAAGCAGGCAGTCTCTTTCGACAAAATGTATAAAAAACTTTCAGAAGAAACGGATGATTTCTGGAAGCAATATCATACACTGCTTGGTGAAGAGAAAATAAATGAAAAATAAATTTCCGGTACAACTAATTGTTCTCTTTCAGATGTTCATTAGTATATTTTGAAATTTGAAAATGTTTCGAAATTTAAAGAAGGGTACTCACATAACAATATATTATCTCCAAAAGTTTTTTTAACGTAAAAATATAGTATTAATCACGTACCTGTTTTTTTATTCACTTTGATTTAAACTGATTCTAAATGATATTTACTCATTGTTACGAATATTTTATTTTCTTTTAAAACGTAATTTTTATTTCA
>PCSS01000076.1:0-231 GCA_002771395.1 Bacteroidetes bacterium CG23_combo_of_CG06-09_8_20_14_all_32_9
TATTAGTGCCATTAACCCAAAAGCGGGGGTCATAAATTTGCAATCTGAAATTTGCAATCTGAAAAAATGTAGGTTTTAAGCCTGTTTTCAGTATAATAATATTAAATATACATTGCTTATCTTAATTATTTTTGTTACTATTCACTATATAATTTGTTTTCATTATTCCACCGAATTACGAATTTTTTATTCACCCCGTTGGATAATTACTCATATTTTACCACTTATTTA
>PCSS01000076.1:262-2009 GCA_002771395.1 Bacteroidetes bacterium CG23_combo_of_CG06-09_8_20_14_all_32_9
CGTGAAAACAAGGTTTATTCTACGGGGTGAATTTAAACTATCCAAACGGGGCGGGCTTACGAACTACGAACATCACCTCATTGAATTATGGATTTACTGTCTGATTTATATTTACAATTCGTTTGAACCTTACCCATGTAATAGGCATGGGCAACCAACTGATAACTTAATTCAGGAAAGACCAAATTATTTCTTCTGACGGGTGGTTTCATCTTCGTAGTTCGTAAGCCCGCCCTGTTAAATACAACTTTATATAATGCTTGCATATTATTATATAGTTAGGGGATTTGAAATAATTAATTCCAATAAAAATAAAGATGAATAGAGGTATAGGAAAATATGGCTGTATCCTTATACCTTTATACCCTATACCTTCATACTTAACTTGCAAAATGGGATTTATTTTTTTCATGTCCCCTTATTTAACAGGGTGAATATTTTTTTCGTACTTCGATGGGGTAAATAGTAACTTATTTTTTTAACTTTGCATTATAAAAAAGAATAATTCATGTTTGATAGTTTATCAGAGAAACTCGAGAAATCGTTCAAATTACTTAAGGGCGAAGGGCGCATTACCGAAATTAATGTTGCCGAAACTCTTAAAGAAGTTAGGCGTGCATTGTTAGATGCCGACGTTAACTATAAAATAGCAAAAACATTTACCGATGTTGTTAAAGAAAAAGCTTTGGGACAGGATGTACTTAAATCAATAAAGCCGAGCCAAATGCTTATAAAAATTGTTCACGACGAACTTGCTCTTTTAATGGGTTTGGAACATGCTGATATTAACACTAAAGGAAATCCGTCAATTATTTTAATGTCGGGTTTGCAAGGTTCGGGTAAAACAACTTTTTCGGCTAAACTAGCTAATTATCTCATTACTAAAAAAGGTCGTACTGTTTTGTTAGTTGCCTGCGATGTTTACCGTCCTGCTGCTATTGAACAGTTAAAAGTTCTAGGTCAGCAAATTAACGTTCCGGTATTCAGTCAGGAAGACAATCAAAACACTGTAAAAATTGCACAAGATGCCATAAAAGAAGCAAAACTGAAAGGAATAAATACAGTAATTATTGATACTGCCGGACGCTTGGCTATTGACGAACAAATGATGAAAGAAATTGCCGCTATTAAAACTGCCGTTTCTCCCCAGGAAATTCTTTTTATTGTTGACTCAATGACAGGTCAGGATGCTGTAAATACCGCCAAAGAATTTAACAACGTACTCAATTTTGATGGAGTTGTGCTTACAAAACTTGATGGTGATACAAGAGGCGGTGCCGCTTTATCAATAAAAGCTGTTGTAAATAAGCCAATTAAGTTTATCGGAACAGGCGAAAAAATTGATGCGATTGATATTTTTTATCCTAACCGTATGGCTGACCGTATTTTGGGAATGGGCGATATTGTTTCGCTTGTTGAACGCGCTCAGGAACAATACGATGTTGATGAAGCACGTAAACTTCAAAAGAAAATTGCTAAAAACCAATTTAGTTTTAACGATTTTCTTTCTCAAATTAAGCAAGTAAAGAAAATGGGAAATGTTAAAGAACTTGCTTCAATGATTCCCGGTATAGGTAAAAATCTTAAAGATATTGATATTAATGATGACAATTTTAAAAATGTTGAAGCAATTATCTCCTCTATGACTCCCGTTGAACGGGATAATCCTGCAATTATTAATGGCAGTCGCCGTAAACGTATAGCATTAGGCAGCGGAACAAACATACAGGAAGTAAATCGCCTGATT
>PCSS01000076.1:2016-5820 GCA_002771395.1 Bacteroidetes bacterium CG23_combo_of_CG06-09_8_20_14_all_32_9
TTGACCAAACACGTAAAATGATGAAAAAGTATAGTGGTAGTAATGAGCTAAAGAATGCCCTAAGAAATATGCAACAACCATAAAAGATTTAAGATTTATGATTTTCCGTGCTAATTCCCTCTTGTGTGATGGTTTGTGTATAAGCGAAGGGAGCAATAAGCAATGAAACAATTAAGCAATGAAACAATAAAACAATGAAACAATAAAACAATGAAGCAATGAAACTTATTGACGGGAAAAAAATCGCTTCTGAAATTAAAACTGAAATTGTTGCCGAGGTTGAACTGATTAAAAAAAACGGTGGTAAAATTCCGCATTTAGCTGCTATTCTTGTTGGGCATGATGGGGGTAGCGAAATTTATGTTGCAAATAAAGTAAAAGCTTGTGAGGAAGTCGGTTTTAAGTCATCATTAATTCGGTTTGAAGATGATGTAACTCAACAGGAATTACTTGCAAAAGTGCACGAACTAAATTTGAATAATGATATTGATGGTTTTATAGTTCAACTGCCTCTTCCAAAGCAAATAAACAAACAAAAAGTAATTGAAGCTATTGCACCCCAAAAAGATGCTGATGGTTTTAACCCGGTAAACATAGGACGAACCGTAATTGGCTTGCCTTCTTTTGTTTCGGCTACTCCTTTTGGAATTATAGAACTGTTAAAACGTTACAAGATTGAAACTTCCGGAAAATATTGCGTTGTGTTGGGAAGAAGTAATATCGTAGGTCGTCCTCTAAGTATTTTGCTTTCGCAAAAAGGAAAATTTGCAGATGCAACAGTTACAGTTCTTCACAGCCGTTCCAATAACATTAAAGAAATTTGCTGTATGGCTGATATTATAATAGCCGCTTTAGGTCAACCCGAATTTGTTAAAGCCAATATGGTTAAAGAAGGTGCCGTTGTTATTGATGTTGGCACTACACGCGTAAAATCAGAACTTACAAAATCAGGTTTCAAACTCACAGGCGACGTAAAATTTGATGAAGTAGCAACAAAGTGCAGTTTTATAACACCCGTTCCAGGCGGAGTTGGACCAATGACAATTGTAAGTTTATTAAAAAATACTTTGCTGGCGGCAAAAAAAGAAATCTACAAATAGTTTTTATTGATATTGAATTTATTGTAACTGTTCAGCAGATGTTCGGTAATCATACAATTATTTGACAGCAAAGTGAATAAGAGCGAGAGCAAATAACAATTAATAACCTTTTCAAGTATATATCGTTTTACTTCTTTTAGTACCCCGGACCGGAATTGAACCGGTACAGCCTTTGGGGCTACAGGATTTTAAGTCCTGCGTGTCTACCAATTCCACCACCGGGGCATAAAAAAATTCAAATCTTTTTATTATTGCCATAATTACATTGCAATTTGCAATTTGAAATCTGAATTGGAAAAATGTAAGGTTTTATTCCATTTTCAGTATAGTTTCTATGGAGCGGGAAACGGGACTCGGACCCGCGACCCCAACCTTGGCAAGGTTGTGCTCTACCAACTGAGCTATTCCCGCATTTAGAGATGCAAAAGTAATGATTTTTATTTTAAATAAAAAAAAACTCTACCTTTAATCCAAAAAAAAATATGAAAAAAACATTTATTTTGATAGTTGCTTTGTGTGTAAACGTCCATTTTTTTGGTTTGTCCCAAGTAGTTAGTATCGGAAATTCGTTATTCACCGATTCATTAAAAATGCCAAACGACCAGATTGTTGTAAATCTTTTGTCGAATACATGGCTTAATTCACCCGCAAATATGAAACTAATGCCTGTTTCTATTGGGGCCGAAGTTTATGTGATGAATCCTTTAATAGGAAAAAAATCAGCATTAAGTTTAGCTATTGGCTTTGGCGTAGGTGCAAATAATATTCACAATAATTGTTTACCTTATGATAGTCTTGAAGTTACTTATTTCTCACAAATTCCCGGAAATTTCGAATACGAAAAGAATAAAATTACAACTGCTTATGTTGATATTCCTGTTGAAATACGTTTCAGAACCAAACCAAACATAAAAAACCGCAATTTTAAAGTTGCATTAGGTGGTAAATTCGGGTATCTGATTTCAAATTATATAAAATACAGAGGTGAAGATTTTAAAACATCATCAAATAAAATTGTTAAATTTAAAGAATACAATATTAATAATGTGCTTCCATTCAGATACGGAGCGTTTTTAAGAGTCGGTTATGGTAAAATTAATTTTATTGTAAACTATACATTAAGTTCGCTATTTGAAAAAAACAAAGGTCCTGATGTTATTCCTGTTTCATTTGGTTTTTCATTTACATTTCTTTAGAAAAATCAGAAAATATATTTCTTAAATATGTTACTATTGAAAACAACTTTTTTTTATAATAAAATTTTTTATACTTTTGTAGCCATAAATTTCACTTAATTTTATTAACATGAAGAATATTTTAATTTTAGGTGCCGGTTTTTCGGCTGGTATTATGATTAAATACCTGCTTAACAAAGCAAAGGAAAATAATTGGAACATTACAGTTGGACATAGACATATTTCAAAAGAAATTGTCGGGGAAAAAGTTGACGAAAATCCACATATCAAATCTATATTATTTGATATTCAAAACGAAAACCAAAGAGTTACAGAAATTTCAAAAGCCGACCTTATTATCTCATTTGTTCCGGCTCTCTATCATCCTTTGGTTGCAAAAGAATGTGTAAAACAAGGCAAACACATGGTTACGGCTTCTTATGTTTCAAAAGAAATGAAAGAATTAGATTCAGAAGCCCGTGCCAAGGGTTTAACGTTACTTAACGAGATAGGTGTTGACCCTGGTATTGACCACATGTCGGCTATGCGTATTATTGATAAAATAAAAAATAAAGGCGGTAAATTACTTGCTTTTACGTCAAACACAGGTGGATTAGTTGCACCGGAATCAGATAATAATCCATGGAATTACAAATTTACATGGAACCCGCGAAACGTTGTTTTAGCCGGACAAGGAACATCAAAATATATTGAAAAAGGAACATATAAATATATTCCTTACACACAATTGTATCGCAGAATTTACAAAACGTCTGTTTTAAACATGGGTGAGTTTGATGTTTATGCCAATCGCGATTCGCTTAGTTACAGAGAAGTTTATGGTTTGCAAAATATTCCAACACTTTTTCGCGGAACTATGCGCCGTCATGGATATTGTCAGGCATGGGATGTATTTGTGCAACTTGGCGCTACAGATGATACTTACCAACTTGAAAACGTTGACAAAATGACTTACCGCGATTTTATTAATTTATTTTTGCCTTATGATGAACAACTTACAGTTGAAGAAAAACTCTGCAAAATTTTTAGCATCAAACCTTCATCAGAAATTATGAAAAAATTAATATGGCTCGGTATATTTGAGAAAAGACCGATTAAAATGACCCACGCAACACCCGCACAGGTTTTGCAACATATTCTTGAAGAAAAATGGACACTTTCGCCAGGCGATAAAGACATGATTGTGATGCAGCACAAATTTGAATACGAACTTGCCGGACAACGAAAAGAAATAACTTCATCTCTTGTAGTAATTGGAAAAGACTCTGTTGAAACTGCAATGGCTATTACTGTTGGAACGCCTGTTGCTATTGCTGCCGAAATGCTCTTAAAAGGACAAATTAAAGTTACAGGTGTACAAATACCGGTTATCCCCGAACTTTATAATCCAATTCTTAACGAACTGGAAAAATACGGAATTAAGTTTGTAGAAGAGGAAAAGGAGTTGAATACTTAACTGATGTTACGCATAAAAGTGCAAAAAATAGCCATTTTAACATTTCAAACTG
>PCSS01000076.1:5834-7515 GCA_002771395.1 Bacteroidetes bacterium CG23_combo_of_CG06-09_8_20_14_all_32_9
TTCTTCCAAGAAGCAAGGCTTTTTCTAAGAAACAAAAAACCCTCCACGAAGTCCAACTCCAATTTTTTACTTTGTTACAACTCCAATTTTTAATATACTTTGAAAGGGCATGATTTGCGTTTTTTATTTTTTCCATACTCACCTCTAACCCTTAATGTCGTTAAGTTAAAGAATAAAATTCTGAAATTTGAAATCTGAAAGTGTGAAAGTGTGCGAGTTTCTTTTCTCACTTTCTCCTCGTCTCCCTTTTTCCCTTTCGGTCTTTATGTGGATTAGGTAACCAAGTTGTTTCAATAGAATTATTAAGATAAGCAGTATAACGGGCAAGAATAAATAAATAATCTGAAAGACGATTTAAAAAACGAATAACAGTTGCGTCAATTTTAAAATTCCGATTTAATGCAAGTGTATTACGTTCGGCTCTGCGGCATACAGTTCGGGCAATATGGCAGTGCGAAACAATGGGATGTCCGCCCGGTAAAATAAAAGATTTTAACGGTTTCAGATATTTTTCCATTTCATCAATTTCATTTTCGAGCACTTCCACATCACTGTCCGAAATTTTTGGTAGTTTATTACTGCAACCTTCACAATCTGTTGCAATTATTGCGGCACAGGTCATTAATCTGTCCTGAATAAAAAGTAGTTTTAATTTTATTTCTTCAATTATAATAATATCACGAAGTAAACCTACGTGGCATATAAGTTCGTCAATTGTACCATAGACTTCAATGCGTTCGTGAAATTTAGGAACGCGCTTACCACCTATAAGTGAAGTAGTTCCGTCGTCACCTGTTTTAGTATAAATTTTCATATCCGACTTTAAAATTAACATGTTTTGTGTTTTGCAAATCAGATTCAACTCTGCCGTCTTTCAGTCTTATAATTCTATGAGCGAAATGTGCAATTTCTTCTTCGTGTGTAACTAAGATAATAGTATTTCCTTTTTTATGAATATCATCAATAAGTCGCATAAGTTCGAAAGAGGTTATTGAGTCAAGGTTACCCGTAGGTTCATCTGCAAGAATAATAGTAGGATTATTAACCATTGCCCGTGCAATAGCAACTCGTTGACGCTGACCACCACTTAGCTCATTAGGTTTATGTTTCATCCTATCAGACAGACCGACACTATTAAGAACATTTATCCCCAACGTATTTCTTTCTGATTTGTTTTTGCCGGCATATACTAGTGGAAGTATCACATTTTCAAGAGCATTATATCTCGGCATTAAGTTAAAAGTCTGAAATACAAAACCTATTTCTTTATTTCTGACTTTGGCAAGTTCGTTATCACTCATACGACTAACATCTTTGTTATTAAGAAAATATTGCCCGTATGAAGGAGTATCTAAGCATCCTAAAAGGTTCATTAATGTTGATTTTCCCGAACCCGATGGTCCCATAATAGCAACATATTCGTTACGAAGAATAGTTAGATTTATATTACGAAGAGCTTTTACTACCTCTGTACCAATTGGGTAGTATTTGTATATCTTCTGTAGTTTAATTATTTCCTGGCTTATCATCTGTTAAAAAAATGAATTGCAAGTTAGTAAATATTCCTAAATTCAACTAATTAGAGTCTGTCCATAATATCAGAATTTTTAATTTATAAGGTATAGTGGTATAGGGAACTTTCCGAAAGTTAACGGCGCCATGGCCTTTGCAAACTTTCGGA
>PCSS01000029.1:0-2992 GCA_002771395.1 Bacteroidetes bacterium CG23_combo_of_CG06-09_8_20_14_all_32_9
TCTTCCTGGGTTGCACCTTCTTTAGGCAATGATAATTGGTTTCGTACAAAGGAATAATATCCATAAATATTAAATGATAATCCTTTTAAAATTCTTATTTCGGCAGTAATATAGGTATTTAAACTATTTTTAGAAAAATCGTGCATATAGTTTTGTCCACTTAAAGAAAGATTTATATTACCCCATTTTTGAATTGTTTTAAATCCTATTCCTAAAGTTTCAGTAAATAAATTTTCATTTAATTTATTATATATTGTTGTGTCAATATAATCCTGATGTTTGTGTCCAATGTTATATCTAATAGTAAATTGTTTTCTTGATGATTCGGAATAAGGGAAAATATTATATTCAATTGCGGGAAGTTCATAATAACTTATATCTATATTACTATAAGTAGAATGGTTGCCACCTAATGTTATACCGGCTGACCAATGATTAGTTAAACTTTTTACTATCAAAATTGAGTTATACAAAGATTTGTTGTATGAAAATATATTACCATCAGTTATTTTGTATTTTTGTTCGTTGTAATTGTGTCCTAAATAAAAATTGTATTTCCATTTTTCTGTAATTCTATCAATATTAAAATTTGAATAAATGGTAATTGAATTATATGTTTGTTGTGCGTTTAGCCATGTTGATGACGATAAGCTAAAAACCCAGCTATCCCATTTGTCTTTTACTTCTGTTTTTTCTTCCGGTATATTATATTTAAAAGAAATATTATTAATGTAATTTGTTTTTGAGACATAGCGTATTAAACCTGCTTGTAAAAAATGTAAAAATTTGGCTCTTATTTCATCGGCAGTATTATTTGCGTTGGTGTTAAATAAAAGAGTATCATTCATACCCGACAAATCTAATTGTCCGCTAAAAAATAATTTATATTCCGAACCGCCACTTCCTGTAATCTGACTTGAAACTAAAATATGAAGTTGTGCTTCTTTAGGGTCGCGAACATAATTTACGTAAGTTATTTCTTGTTTTATGTATTCAAAATCGCATGTTGAACATTCAATAAATATTTTAATTGCGGTTGATTTATCATTTTTAATTGAATTGTTTTGTGAAAATAAAAAAAGGGATAACAAATTACAAGTAAAAAACATTATTATTTTCTTCATTATTATAATATTTGTTGCAAACATAGCAAAAAATTATAAATTGGTTATTGAACATTGTTATTTTTTTTATGACTCCCTTGGTATAGTTCATACTCTAAATATAAACACTCAATTGGTCCATTAAAAATTTTAACTTTTTTTGAATACTTCAATCCTATTGATTTGGCTGCATTATTATTTATTAATATAATTCCGGCTTTATATCCCATGTAGCTGTGTTTTAAGTGGCTTCCAATATTTTGATAAAATGAGCTAATATCATCAACTTTAAGACGTTCGCCGTAAGGAGGATTAAAAATCAATGTGCCGAAATCTTTGTTGGGTGATGTCTCAAAAAAATCTTCATGTTTAAAATTAATATAATCAGTTAACCCTGCATTTTTTGCATTATTAAAAGCTATATCAATAATAGCAGAATTTATGTCGGAACAAACAATTTCATCTTCAGATTTAACAATATCGGAATTTGTTTTTTCTTTAACAAAGTCCCATTCATTGCTGTTAAACGAATTCCAATGCATAAACGAATAGTTTTTTCTGTTGTATCCTGCCGGTGTGTTAGTTGCAATATAGGCAGCTTCAATTGGAATTGTTCCGGAACCGCACATAGGGTCAATAAAAAAAGATTTTTTATCCCATTTGGATAATAATATTAATCCTGCTGCAATTACCTCATTTAAAGGTGCGTCGCCAGTATTTTTGCGATATCCTCTTTGATTAAGAGTTTTTCCGGAGCTATCTAACGAAACTCTTACATTATCTTCGGCAATATGCACATTTATAACAATATCCGGATTAACTTTATTAACCGATGGACGAATCTTAATTTTATTTCTAAAATAGTCAACTATTGCATCTTTTGTTTTTTGTGCAACAAACCCTGTATGTCTAAAATTATTTGAGTAAGCAGAAACATCAACATAAATAGTTTTTTTGTAATCAAAATATTTTTCCCAGTCAATATTGTAAACATTGTTATAAAGTTCTGTTTCGTTGATAGCTCTAAATTCACTAATTGGCATTAATATTCGTAAAGCGGTTCTGAGACAATAATTGGCTTTATATAAATCAGTTAAGTTGCCTGTAAAAGATACAGCCCGTCTTAATACTTTTATGTTTTTAAAGTTATTTAATAATAATTCATCAAAAAGGACTTGTTCAAGCCCTGCAAATGTTTTTGCAACAAATTTCATTTATTTTTAGATATTTTTCTTGTGAGTTTTGCAATAACGTGATTTCCGCATTTCTCGCTTAAAGTGGTACAAATATTATCGTCAAGTTCTTTATACCGGTATTCCGAATTATCTTTATTTGTACCAAATACAAAATCACCAAAGTTTCTGTTGTTCGATATTTTTTCGTCTTTATAAGCATTTGCCGACCATTGTCCAAGTAATTTTTCCTGATTGCCTTTGTAGAGTTTGAAAGTGGCATCGGCATTACAACTGCTTAATTGAAAAGTTTTACCATTATATGGTGATGCAACATCATTAACGGTTTCGGAACTTAAAGATTCGCTTACATTAAAGCTACTTATAACAAGTGTGAAATCGGCACTTTGTTTTTCATCTTCGGTTATAACAAGGTTATAATAAGATGATTCTTTTTTTAAACCATCAATAAAGGCGTTTTTATACTCGTTCCACTTTGTTTCTTTGGCATATTTCCCGTTAATACAAGTAAGAACCCCGGTTTCTGAAGCAAAAAAAACATACATAGTTGATTTTACCTTTAAAGGTTTACCAATATAACATCCACTTAAGCAGGTAGTTAAAATTACGAAGATGAAACAAATATTTCTCATGTGTTTATATTTTTGTAATTTGTTGTTCAAAAAAAACTCACTGTCATTCAATAGTCATACATAG
>PCSS01000029.1:3023-10504 GCA_002771395.1 Bacteroidetes bacterium CG23_combo_of_CG06-09_8_20_14_all_32_9
ACCGCTTGATTTAGGATAACCAATAATAACAGGGTAAACTGATGATTATATTGTTTATTGCTTCATTGTTATGCAGTAGTAGCAATGGAACAATTTAACAATCTTGTCTTCTCAATCTTCTCAATCTTGTTTTCTCAATCTTTTTCAATCTTGTTTTACCAATCTTTTCAATCTTTCTTAATCTCATCCCTTAACCTCAAACTTAACCTTAAATATGAGCATTCCCTTGTATGTCTTTATATAGTCACGGATGTTTCATTTAGTCATTAATTTCAAAAAATATCCACATTCCGGGACGAATTTCCATAATAAAACGATTAGTTTCAAATTTTCCGGCAAAAAAGACTGTAAATGGTAAATTGTTGATTAAAATGGAATTAGAACTTATTATTCCTAAATTAATAATTTGATTAGCAGGAAAAAACTGTTGTTTAATTTCAGTATGTTTTTTAAAAAGATTATTAAAATTAAAACTATATGAATGTTTTACAATTTTAGTTGAATCGTTTGAATTGTAAATAAAAATATCCTGATAAATACTGTCTTTAGTATAGGTATATACAATTTTATAAACGGGACTTACATCTGAAATAGTAATTTCATTAACATTAAAGTCATCATATTCATAGTTATACTCATTGGGGATAAAAAATATGCCTGATGATTTTTCAATTTCTTTTACTTGTGGATATTCAGATTCGGTAAAACTCCATTCATAATGCGTAGCAAGACCTTTTTTATTAATAATACTTTGATGTTGTAAAAAATTAATATTTGAATAGGGGAGAGGATAACCTAAAAATTGCAGACTGTCAATATGTTCTGTAAAAATAATTTTAGTTATTTTATTTACGGCAATATTAATATGCGATAAAATAAATGCATCAGAATCTTTTGCTAAGTTAGTAATATTTTCTTGAGCTTTAGATAGGGCGGAGATAAGTATGAGAATGAATATCAGCTTAAACATTAATTTTTATTGGCTGGCTTTACTTTAGTAGTATCTTTACGAATAATCCTTATTGAGTCGTGTTCTTCTAAAATTTTAATTATAGGGTCGTGTTCTTCAATTATTTTTGGAGGTACATTTTTGTTACATGAACAAATAATTGCAAAAAGAATAAAAAGAAGAATTAAAAACTTGAAATTTTTCATTTATTTGTTTTTATATTTGGCTCATATTTAAGTATTTCATTGTTTGTAAACTTCCAAAACTTTTGTAGTTTCGTATCATCTCTTATACTTTGAATAGTGTAATTTCTTACATTTGGGATTCAGATGTAAGGAAATAAGGTTTTATATGCACCACCTTATACCTTTATACCTTACACCTTTATACCATATACCTCTATACTTTTATTTTAATTATAAAATGCGACAATTTATCCCGTTTATAGTATAATTGGCATAATTAACTATTCTCCGAATTTATCTTCAGCGTCTTTACGAGCTTTTTCTTTACTTTTTTTGCTATCTTCAGTTTTTAAAACACCAGTTTTGCGAAATACTCCTTCGAGCTGAAAACCAGGAGTTTTATAACCTTTTTCTTCTTTTTTATCAGTAAAATAAACTTTTCCCATAAATTTATAATCAATTCCCATTTCATCATCACTTAAAAGAGAATCGTCAGGGTTATTTGAAAGATAAATCGAGAAGTTTGAAAATCCCCATTTTTTGAATTTCCACATACAGTCCCATTCTTCTGCTTCTGTTTTATCTTCAGTACGATAAATTACAAGGTCTGCTTTAGAAATATCATCTACAACTAAAAGAACAACATTAGCATCACCTGGATGCATCATTTCAATTACAGTTTGAGCCTTCAAAATGTTAATAAATGAAAGCACAATAATTGAAAATATTAATAAATTTATTTTCATATTTTTAAATGGTTATTGTTTTAAAAAGACATACAAATATATATTAATTTTACGTAATTTTAATAAAAAAGTTACAAAAAAATGGAATTTATGAACAATTATTAGATTTATTGCGTACAGTCCCTTATTTTGAAGTTGCATCTTTATTTTTTTCAACGGTCTTATTTTTATTTTGAATTTTAAAAGTAATATGTTCTGCTTTTTTATTAAAGCCGGCAATAATTACATCATTAGGCAGAGGGGGATTTTTAATTATAATTTCTGCCATCGGGTCTTCAAGATATTTTTGCAGTGCACGTTTCAGAGGACGGGCTCCAAATTGAACATCAAAACCACGTTCAGAAATAAAATCTTTGGCTTGGGCAGAAATTTTTAACTCGTAACCCATAATTTTAACCCTTTGATATAATCCTTTAAGTTCTAAATCAATAATTTTATGAATATCTTCACGCAAAAGAGAGTTAAACAATACCACATCGTCAATTCTATTAATAAATTCGGGTGCAAATGTTTTTTTAAGTGCATTTTCAATTACTCCCTTGGCATGACTATTAAATGATTCGCGTTTTGCACTTGTTTCAAAACCAACGCCGCGTCCGTATTCCGACAGTTGACGGGTTCCAATGTTAGATGTCATTATTATTATGGTATTGCGAAAATCAATACGGCGACCTAAACTATCGGTAAGTCTGCCTTCGTCGAGTACCTGCAAAAGAATATGAAAAATATCAGGATGAGCTTTTTCAATTTCATCTAAAAGGACCACCGAATAAGGTTTGCGACGAACTTTTTCGGTTAATTGTCCTCCTTCCTCGTAACCAACATATCCCGGAGGAGCTCCGACAAGACGTGATACTGAAAATTTTTCCATGTATTCGCTCATGTCGATACGAATAAGATTATCGGCATTATCAAACAAATATTCGGCAAGAACTTTAGCAAGTTGAGTTTTACCAACTCCTGTAGGACCAAGAAAAACAAATGTCCCGATTGGTTTATTGGGGTCTTTTAAGCCGGCACGGTTTCTTTGTATAGCTTTTACAACTTTTTTAATCGCCTCGTCCTGGCCAATTACTTTACCTCTTATTTCGCCAAGCATTTTTAATAAACGCTGTCCTTCGGCTTGTGCTATTCTTTGCACGGGAACACCTGTTTGCATCGCCACAACTTCGGCAATATTATCTTCGGTAACAGTTTGACGATTTTTGAGCATATCTTTTTCCCAACGAACTTTTTCAATTTCAACAGCATCTAAAAGTTTCTTTTCCTGGTCGCGAAGATTAGCTGCCAGTTCAAAATTCTGATTTTTTACCGAGCTTATTTTTTCTTTTTTTATGACTTCAATTTTCTTTTCTAAATCGAGTATCGTTTGCGGAACATGAATGTTTAAAATATGAACCCGTGCTCCCGATTCGTCAAGAGCATCAATGGCTTTATCGGGTAAGTGCCTGTCGGTTATATAACGTTCGGTAAGTTTTACACAGGCTTTTATAGCATCATCGGTATATATAACATTATGATGGTCTTCGTAACGTTCTTTAAGGTTATTTAAAATTTCAAAAGTTTCTTCAACAGATGTAGGTTCAACCATAATTTTTTGAAACCGACGCTCAAGAGCACCATCTTTTTCAATATATTGCCTATATTCATCAAGGGTAGTAGCGCCAATACACTGAATTTCACCACGTGCTAATGCAGGTTTAAGCATATTTGCAGCATCTAATGAACCACTTGCACCACCGGCACCAACAATAGTGTGAATTTCATCAATAAAAAGTATAACGTTTTTATTTTTTGCCAATTCATTTAGAATTGCTTTAACTCTCTCTTCAAATTGTCCGCGATACTTTGTTCCTGCAACAATTGAAGCTAAATCTAAGGTAATTACACGTTTACCAAAAAGTATCCGCGAAACTTTACGTTGAACAATACGAAGTGCAAGACCTTCAACAATTGCCGATTTTCCAACACCTGGTTCACCTATTAATACAGGATTATTTTTTTTGCGGCGGCTAAGAATTTGGGCTAAACGTTCAATTTCCAGTTCTCTTCCGGTAATTGGGTCTAAGCGACTCTCATCAGCAGCCTTTGTTAAATCTATTCCGAAATTATCAAGAACAGGTGTTTCTGAAGTTATTTTTCTGCTACCCGAACCGGGTTTTCTGGCTCCATAACCGGAGCGTTCTTCATCATCGCCATAAGGATCGTCTGCTTGATTTCTTGGCAATTCGCCCATCATTATTCCTCTAACTGTTGAATAATCAATATTGTATTCTTCCAATAAAGCAGGAATAAAAGAATTATCATCTTTTAATATAGCAAGTAGTAAGTGACCGGTATCTATCACACTGCTTTTTAACGACCTGGCTTCCAGGTAAACAAGTTTTAAAACACGCTCAACATGTCTTGTTAATGGAAGATTATCGGCTTCGGTCATTTTTAAAGCGTCAGATGCTTTTATTCTTTTCTCAATGGCTTTTCTAATCTCCGTCAGATTTACACCCATTGAAATCAGTATATCAATAGCTATTCCTTCGCCGTCTCTTAAAAGTCCAAGAAAAACATGCTCTGTTCCAACAGTCTCATTACCAAGCCTTACAGCTTCTTCCCGACTATATGTTAAAACATCTCTTATTCTTTGTGAAAATTTTGAATCCATACTTATATTTTATAAAAATTTTCAACATTTTTTATTTTACAAAGATAATTTACTGAAATGTAAAATTAAACAATTTTACAAATAATTATAAACAAAGTAATGTTAATAATTATATAATTAATATTTTTTATTTCAAATAAGAAAAACTACTTTAGTGCTTTAATTTAAAAGTGAATAAAATATTGTTATTTAATTGTTTAAAAAAATAATTGAAGACAGATGATTGAAGATGCAAAAATTATTAGAGTAAATATTGAAGAAGAAATGAAGAGTTCTTATATCGATTATTCAATGTCGGTTATTGTTTCAAGAGCTCTTCCTGATGTTCGCGATGGTTTAAAACCTGTTCACCGGCGAGTTTTATTTGGAATGAACGAATTAGGAAATTTCTCAGGAAAACCTTATAAAAAATCGGCAAGAATAGTAGGGGAGGTCCTTGGTAAATATCACCCGCATGGCGATACATCAGTTTACGATGCCATGGTGCGTATGGCTCAGGAATGGTCGTTGCGCTATCCTTTAATTGACGGACAAGGAAACTTTGGTTCGGTTGATGGTGATAGTCCTGCTGCAATGCGTTATACCGAAGCAAGACTTAATAAAATTGCCGAAGAAATGTTAGCAGATCTTGACAAAAACACTATTGATTTTAAATTCAATTTCGATGATACACTTGAAGAACCTACTGTACTTCCTGCAAAATTTCCAAACTTATTAGTTAACGGCGCCTCAGGAATTGCTGTGGGAATGGCAACTAATATGGCTCCTCATAATTTAACCGAAACAATTAATGCCTGCATTGCATATATAGATAATAATGAGATTACTGTTAGCGAATTACTTAATTTTATTAAAGCTCCCGATTTTCCTACCGGCGGAATTATTTATGGTTATCAGGGTGTAAAAGATGCTTTTGAAACAGGCAGAGGAAAAATTGTAATCAGAGCAAAAGTTAATATTGAAAATGAAAATAATCGTGACCTTATTGTAATTGATGAAATTCCTTATCAAGTAAACAAAGCAGAATTAATTAAAAAAATCGCCGACCTTGTTAATGAGAAAAAAATTGAAGGAATTACAAATGTTAATGACGAATCGGATAGAACGGGAATGCGTATTGTTGTTGAACTTCGCAAAGATGCCAACGCAAATGTTGTGCTAAATACTCTTTATAAATTAACCTCACTTCAAACCTCGTTTGGCGTTAACAATATATGCTTAGTTAAAGGGCGGCCTAAATTGTTGAATTTAAAACAACTGATAAATTATTTTGTTGAACACAGGCACGAGGTTGTAATTCGCAGAACACAATTTGAACTTGACCAAGCCGAAAAAAAAGCTCATATACTTAAAGGATTACTAATTGCCCTTGACCATATTGACGAAGTAATTAAACTTATTCGTGCCTCAAAAACCGTTGAAGAAGCCCGTAACGGTCTTATGCAGAACTTTGGACTAACCGAAATACAGGCACGGGCAATTTTAGATATGCGTTTGCAGAAACTTACAGGTTTGGAACGCGAGAATCTGAAAAAAGAATACGAAGAGGTGATGAAACTTATTGAATATCTGAAAACTATTCTTGCTGATAAAGATTTGCAAATGAAGATTATTAAAGATGAACTTATTGGAATACGCAATAAATATGGTGATGCAAGAAGAACCGAAATTGTTTATTCATCAGAAGATTTTAATCCCGAAGATTTTTATACCAATGAAGATGTAGTAATTACAATTTCTCATTTGGGTTATATAAAGCGAACTGTTTTAACCGACTACCGTGTTCAAAACAGGGGAGGTATTGGTTCAAAAGGCAGCGAAACCCGCGACGAAGATTTTATTGAGCATGTTTATGTTGCATCAATGCACAATACTTTACTTTTATTTACCGAGAAAGGAAAATGCTTTTGGCTAAAAGTTTACGAACTCCCCGAAGGAGCTAAAAACTCAAAAGGACGGGCAATTCAAAATATATTAAATATTGACCCCGATGATAAAGTTAGAGCATATATTCATATAACCAAGTTCGATGATAATGAATATGTAAATAATCATTACATAGTATTATGTACATTAAAGGGAATAATAAAAAAAACCACACTCGAAGCATACTCAAGACCAAGAGCTAAAGGAATTATTGCAATAAATATCCGCGAAGGCGACCAATTAATAGAAGCAAAATTAACTAATGGAAATAACGAAATTATAATTGCAAATCATGGAGGAAGAGCCATTCGCTTTAACGAATCAAAAGTTAGGCCAATGGGACGTAATGCTACCGGTGTAAAAGCAATTAAATTAGTTGACCCCATTAATGGTGGTGTAGTTGGAATGGTTTGTATTGAAAATCAATCGGAAGATTTATTAGTTGTTTCAGAAAATGGTTGTGGTAAACGCTCTAAATTAGTCGATTATCCTATTACTAATCGCGGCGGAAAAGGTGTAAAAGCCATGAATATTACCGACAAAACCGGGAAATTAATTGCAATTAAAGGAGTAAAAGATACCGATGATTTAATGATTATTAATAAGTCGGGAATAACTATCAGAATTGCAATTAATAACCTTAGATTACTTGGAAGAGCAACACAGGGAGTACGGTTAATTAATTTACGCGAAGGCGATGCTATTGCATCAATAACTTATGTTGAAGCAAATGGCAAAGATGAAATAACAGGCGAAAATGGAACCGCTGCTGACGATATTTTACCAGGTGCCGACACTGATAAAGGTGCAGTTGGCGATAATGGCAAAAATTTTGATGTTACACCAGAAATTAATTAGATTCTGTCGATAAAGTTAATAATTCGTTTCAATTTATGATTTAAGATTTATGATTTAAAACGCTAACAATCAGGCGAAAATCTAAATTCTTATTTCTAAAGAGGGGTTCTAAAAATTAGATTTTTTGAGGCGGACAAGATTTTAAAACCGTAGTTTAC
>PCSS01000167.1 GCA_002771395.1 Bacteroidetes bacterium CG23_combo_of_CG06-09_8_20_14_all_32_9
TTTTCAACTGATCTTCAATTAATGATTTAGTTGGGTCGGTAGTTTCGCGGGGAATACTCATGCTTGCAACTATTGATAAGAAAAGAAGTGCACTTGCAAGGTACCAGGTAGCTTTTTCTAAAAAATCGGTAGTACGGCGCACACCCATTATTTGCCCCGAAGAAGCAAAGTTTGAAGCTAATCCACCACCTTTTGAGTTCTGAACCAGAACAATTAAAATAAGGAGGATACAAATAATAAATATAAAAACAATAACTATATTGTAAATCATATCGGGTTGATTTTTTGATTACTATTTTGCTCTTTTAATTCTAAAATCCGGTTTGCAAAGTAAACATTTTTTTCGGGATATTTCAAAGATAATTTTTCAAACATTATAATCGCTTTATCGGTTAATCCCTGTTTAGCATATATATCTGCCAGTGGTTCAGATACTAAATCAATCTCATTATGCGAAATTATTTTATTTTGCTCTATAGCGTCATCTGTATTGGAAACATTTCGGTAACTTAATTTAGGTTCGGACTTAATAAAAGATTCTATTAAATTGGGTTGTGTTTTTGGTTTTTCAACTTTTTTTGAACTTTTTGAAATTAAATCAATCCATTGCTCAAATGACATTGAAAAATTCCGGGTATTTTCAGCAGTTTCCGATTCAACAGGCATATTTTCAATAACAGGTTCTTTTTTATGCAATATACTAATATCATAAGCCGGAGGTGTAAATATTGGTGTTTCGGAGGTTTGTTCAGCAATTTTTCCTGGTTGTACAGGAAAGTTTTTTCCCGTTTCTTCAATTATTTCAACTTTAGATAATTCCTTAACAGTTTCAGAAATTATTTGCTCTTGCCTGGTTACAGGTACATCTAAAACAGGCAGAATTTCTTCTTGTTTTTCTGGTTTGGCAATTACAGGTTTTTCTTTAATTATTTCAGAAGTAACAGATTGTATGTTCAGGAAAATTTCTTTACTTTGTTGTGAAGTTTCGGGTTTTGATATAATTTTGTCTTTTAACAATTCAGCAGCTTTTGCCTTTTCCAGTTTTATTCCGGCAACTTTACGCAAAATTATATCAGCAACATTTTCTTTGGCAGCAACAGGTATTTTTGCAATTTGTTTTTCAATTATCTCATTACCTTTTGCCTTTTCCAGTTTTGTTCCGGCAACTTTACGCAGAATCATTTGAGCAACACTTTCTTTAGCAGCAACAGGTATTTCTGCAATTTGTTTTTTAATTATCTCATTTTTAACAGGCGGAACAGTAATTTCTTTTTCAGGCAACGAAATTTCTGGTTTTGTATCTTTAATAACATAAGATTCACTTATTATTACAGGTTTTTCTTCTTTTTCCTTTTGAATATTTTCGGCAATTACATTAATTGGTTCTGTTTCAACAGGAATTGTAATATCGTTTTCTTTTGTAATAATAATATTTTCAATTTCAGTATTTTCTTTGGATAAAATTTCTGCTGTATTTTCTGTTTCAGTTTTAATTTGTTCAATTTCCGGTTCTGATATAACATTTACATTATCAGTGATATTGATTGTAGATTCTTTTTCTTTAAGAATTTGTTCTTTTCTATCGGGTTGAAATATTCCGTTTATAAGTTCATACAAAACCTTACGACTTCCGGCATAAGCCGAAACGATTTTAAGTTCCTCATTGTAGCGATAGTCGTTAAGTAAATTCAAGTTTTTAAGATGAAGTAATCGTGCCGACTGAAAATACGGGTAACGTTCAATCAATTCGCTTAATTCAACAAGCGATTGACTGTTAAGTGTATCAGGTTTTTCGAGATATGAATAAAATAAATTTAAGTTCATAATTGTTACTATTTAGGTATAAAGGTATAGGTTATAAAGGTATAGGGTTAAAATTGTTGATATTTATTTGAGAGATAACAAATTTAATATAACCATTGAGAGTTATCTTAGCATCTTCTATCAAAGAAATACCTTTTTCAAAAACTTCTTTGCTTATATAATCAAAGTCATAACAGGAAATGAGGTTATCTTTCAATTCATAAATGGAACCTCTTGATATACGATAAAACGGTATTCCTTCCTGATAATGATAACGACCATACCCCTCAGAAATATTTGCTGTTCCACTCACACCGGCTTTACGGATTTGTAGATTGAGATTAAACTTTTCTTCGGCAGGAAGATGAGGAATAACTTCTTTATAGAAAAACAATTTCACTAACCTTGCTTTTTTCCATGCGTCAAGTGTTGTAAAATCTTTTTGGGCATTATATTTCACAAAAACATCTCCCACTTTAAAAGCATCTTTTTGAGCAATAGTATTTTTATTTGCCTTTTTCATAAAATATTCTTTTCCCTTCGCGGCGGATTCCCTTATAATTTATACCTCTATTCCCCTATACCTAAATAGTTACTCATAATTACCAATTTGTAAGAGCAACATTAAACACATCTTCGGTAAGTTTATCTACTATTTGCTGAATTAGCTCACCCTCAATACTACTAAGGGTTATAGTGCTTTCATAATCGGTAAACTCTGAAAATGTTTTATCAAAATTCAGTTTTGGGTTTTTGGCATTTGTAAATTTAACATGAACCGAAATTGTAAGTCGGTTTAATGCTGCTGTTTCGTTACCCTGAATTGCCAGCGGACTTGTTGTGTAGTTTGTGATTTCGCCCTGAAAATCAAGGTCGCCCAAGCCGTTTATCAACTCCAGATTAGTTTGGGATATCATTCGGTCTTTAAGCGATTCGGTAAAAACAGTACTTAGTGCAGGTTGAAAAAGCGGTGCCTGATTCTGAAAAAATTGTACACTTACAGTCTTCATTTCAGGTGAAATTGAAGCTCCGGAAAACGAATAATTTATCCGGCAACTGCAAAAGCAGAATAAAAGAATAAAAATAAACAAACTAAAAAAGCGGCAGTAGGCAGGACCGCCTTTTAAGGGGTCCTTAATCTTTAATCTTTCACTGCTGATGCCAACTTTATACTTAGTTTTCATTGCCTTACTAATTTTTACCTAAGTATTGCTTCAAGATGATATTCTTTAATTTTTCTATAAAGTGTTCGCTCTGAAATACCTAACTCGGTGGCTGCCAGTTTTCGTTTTCCGTGATATTTTTCGAGGGCTTTTAAAATAAATTCCTTTTCTTTATCTTCAAGTAAAAGCGATTCTTCTTTAAATATTTCGGTCTCCTGAATATTATCATTATTTATTTTCGACACACGAATTGTTGGTTCGATGTTCTTACTAATTATTGTTTGATTATCAGAAACTACGGGTTGGTATGTTTTTTCTCTAACCGGTACATTACCAATGCGATTGTGTATAATATCGTTTACCAATTGCTTTAGTTCGTTCATGTCTTTTTTCATATCAAACAAAATTTGATAGAGTATTTCGCGCTCGGTATTAAATGTTTTATTGTCAACAACATCACCGGAAAATATTGCAGGAAGTTTTGAAGTAAACGCATCGGGAAGATATTTTTGCAAAGTTTCTTCGGTTATTTCTCTGTCTTGTTCAATTATAGATATTTGTTCGGTAATATTTTTTAACTGACGAACATTCCCGGGCCAATTGTAATTTTGCAAAACAATTTGGGCTTCCTGACTAAGTTTTATAGATGGCATGCGGTATTTTTCGGCAAAATCGCTTGAAAATTTTCTGAACAAAAGGTAAATATCTTCCGACCTGTCGCGCAACGGAGGAATAAAAATAGGAACGGTATTTAATCTGTAATATAAGTCTTCTCTGAAACGACCTGATTGAATGGCTTTTGAAATATCAATATTTGTTGCAGTTACTACCCGAACATTTGTTTTTTGCGATTGCGAACTTCCTACTTTAAAAAATTCACCTGTTTCGAGCACGCGAAGCAGTCTTACTTGTGTTGATAAAGGTAATTCTGCAACTTCATCTAAAAAAATTGTGCCGTTATTGGCAACCTCAAAATATCCTTTACGTTTTTCGTTAGCTCCTGTAAATGAACCTTTTTCGTGACCAAAAAGTTCCGAATCAATTGTACCTTCGGGAATTGCACCACAATTTACTGCTATATAAATACCATGTTTGCGTGGACTGAAATGGTGAATTATCTGAGGAAAAATTTCTTTTCCGGTTCCACTTTCGCCTGTAATTAAAACAGAGAGGTCGGTTACTGCAACCTGCATGGCTATGTTAATAGATCTGCTTAGTCCTGTAGAGTTTCCAATTATGCCAAAACGTAGTTTTACTTGCTGAATATCCATAAATTTATAATCACTTTAAAATAAAAACTGACAAAATTACAAAAAAAAATGACATATTGCCATAATATTTGAACGAAAATTGAAGAAATTAAAATTTTTTAACAAAGTTTTATGTAAATATCGGGGATAAAGTTTCATAAAACAGAGGCAAATAAAATGGTTTGAGATAAAAAAAAATAAAGACAACGGTTTAGTTTTTCCAGACGTACAAAAAAATATTTTAGAAAATTATTGAAAAATAAATATTACAATATGAGTACAACCAACATAGAAGGTTCAATAATGGAAATGCTTGAACCTAAAGTAAAAGAAATTCAGGATAAATTCAGCAAAGGCGAAAAATTGGGTTTGCAGGATTTTAATTTGTTATTATTGAAAACCCAATATAATCATTTAAATCATTTAGACCATAAACTTGACGAAGTGGTTGCTGATGTAGCTAGTTTAAAATCCGAATTTAATGGTTTGAAATCCGAATTTATACATTTTAAAAATGAAATTTACCTGAAATTCGATAATTTTAAAAATGAAATCGAATATAAAATCCAAAAAGCAATTAACGTAAATATGCGATGGAGCTTATTTATTATTGCATTTATTGTAACTGTTTTAAAAGTAATTGATATGATTTTTAAATAGAAAATCAGTTCAAAATCAAAAAAAACAATAACTAAACGGGACTTCTAAAATTGTTTTTTCTTTGTTGTTGTATTACAATTTTAAAATCTTGCCCGCCTCGAAAAATCTAATTTTTAGAACCCCTCTTAAGGACAGGTAAAAAGAGAAGTAAATAACATCTCAAAACATTGATAATACTGAAAAACCACATAGTTACTAAAATGGCGCTTATTCAATGCGGGAGATAGTGCATTTTGAAAATTCACTGCAATAAAATATCTTTGATTTAATCTGATATGAAAGTCCGCTTTAATCCTGCACGATAAGTACCCAAGCGTTATAAACGTTATATTCTTCGTTTGGTGTAAAAATTGTATTTTTACCGTTGAATAATTAAAAAGTATCTTTATAAACTTTCCAGGTTTCTCTCTTCTTTGGAGAAAGATTTAGAGGGTGAGACTAAAAGAAGTTTTTAAAGATGCCCTAAATTCAATACTTTGCTTAAATTATTAAAACATACGCCTGAAACTGATGAAGAACTCATCGCACAATATCACCGTACCAAAGATTCGCAAATAGTAGGACGATTATTTGAACGTTACGCTACTTTTGTTTTTGCTGTTAGCGTAAAATATTTGAGAGACAAAGAAAAAAGCCGTGATATAACTATGCAGGTTTTCGAAAAACTAATTGACGGGTTGCTCCGTTTCGAAGTAAAATATTTTAAATCATGGTTGTATCAGATTACAAAAAATCAATGCTTAATGTACTTACGTTCAGAAAAAACTCAATTAAAAAACATAAATCAGTTTGTAAATAATGAGAAACCATTTATGGAAAATGGAACTGTTCCGCATCATGACGAAGAAAACGAAACAGAAATTAACCTTTCAAAATTACCGGAAGCCATGAACACCCTTTCCGACAAGCAACGTACCTGCATCGAACTTTTTTATTTGCAAGATAAAAGTTATGTTGAAGTTGCTGAAATTACAGGTTTTACATTAAACGAAGTAAAAAGTTTTATTCAAAATGGAAAGCGAAATTTAAAAATTTACTTAACAACAACTCATGCTTAATAAAGCTAATATATTGTTCAATAGTTCTGAATGCCCCAGTGAACAAACACTACGGGACTATCAGGCAGGAATTCTTTCAACCGAAAAAAACCGTTTGGTCGAAAATCACCTTGCCGATTGTGAAATGTGCAGTGATTATGTTGAAGGACTTTCGCTTCTTACAAATGCCGACGAACTTGATAATGAAGCACAATTAATTGTAGCACGAATTAATAAACGTACTTCAAAAAAAAATAAAATTTGGCTTTATGCCATCGCCGCTTCATTGTTATTAGCTATTGCATTTACAACTTTTATACTTTTATTTCCTTCAAAAAACACTTATGTAGCAGATGATATTATTAAGATTTTACCACAAAAAGATAAATTAAAAAGCAAAACAAAAGAACCCGATAATTTAAGTTTGACAAAAGACGGAAGCGAAACTTATATTACAAGCGATTCTGTTAGACAACAAAGCATTAAAAGCGAAAATAAAAAGACAGGCGGAAAAATTACAACCGTAATTTCAGACGATGGGTTTGTTCAAAAGGCTGCTTTAGATGAACAAAACATTGTTACAACCGGTGATTTTTTAAAGGATGTTAAACCTGATATAGGTATAGTTGATAATGTTATAAGAGAAAAAGAAGAAAATAATGCACCTGTTGCCGCAGGTAAAGTTCAATTTGCTGCAACAATTTCAGATGAAACAAAAACTGAAAAAGTTGACGAATACGCTGTATCCGAATCAAAATCCAACAAAAAAGAAAAAGCAGGACGTTTATCTAAGAAAACTGAAAATTCTAAAAGTGTTGGTGTTGCAAGACAAATGGAATCACCAATTCAAGAAGCAGATACTAGCTCAACAGCAGGATTACCGGCAGAAGCAAAACACACAATCTCATTAAATTCAGACCTTGATAAAGCAAACAAATTTTTAAATAATCAACAAGCCGATTCAGCCGTTTTATATGCTTTACGTGGAATTAATTCCGGCGCCGATTCAAGTAAATGGAAATCAAAACTTTGCCTCGCAAAAGCATATATTTTACTTGGACAAAAAGAAAAAGCCGTTGTAATACTAAAAGAAGTAAAAGAAAAAGCGACTTATAATCTTTCAAAAGATGCCGATGCCGAGTTGGAAAAACTTGGTTACTAATTGTACCGGTAGCAGACATAGTTTTAAAAATGCTGCAAGTTGTTTACCAATATGCTTTCCCTTGCGAAACTAAAAGAATGCAATAATTTATCACGCACTATTGCATAGTGCGAGAATTTATCACGTTCACATTACATACTATAAACGGGATAAATTGTCGCATTTTATGATTACAATAGAAGGTGTAGAGGTATATGGTATAAAGGTATAAGGTTGTGCGTATTTTACCTTAATTTCCTTATACCTTATTCCCTTATACCTGAATCCCAAATGTAAGAATTTACCACGTAGGATATATT
>PCSS01000196.1 GCA_002771395.1 Bacteroidetes bacterium CG23_combo_of_CG06-09_8_20_14_all_32_9
TGAATAGTTACAAAAGTTCAAATAAAATCAGTCGTTCCTTAAGGTCATAAGGCTTTTGATTTTTCCCGTTTTTTACCCTGTTAAATGTTTTTCATTTGTTGTTTATTGCTTTTATTTTTACCTGCAAGTATTAAGAAGTTACAAATATTAGTACCAAACAAGTGTTCTTTAAAGTGTTACATAGCACTTGAGTTATGAAATTTCTCCATAAATATTTTCAACTCATCTTCAAAAGATAAATCGGGTGAGGTTAAAAGTTTCATAATTCGTTCATCGCGTTTTACAAGCAGTTCGCGCATTTGCAAGTGCTGGTTAATATAAATTATTTCGAGTTTTGGGTTCAATTTTTTAATGCATTCTGAAATTTCCACAATTGATATAACTTTATCAACCAAGTTATAAGTGCCTGATTCAATATTAGTATCAACTAAATTAGCTAAAATATTTGCAATTTTTTCGATATGAATAAATGAACGTCGCTGAAATCCGTTTCCATAGATATTTATTTTACCAATAAAACTTGCGTCAAACATAAAGCGGTTGATAACAGCGTCAAACCTCATACTTATACCGTAACCATAAACATTACCGCTTCTAACAATGAATGTATCCATTTTAGGGATAAGATGTTCAACATGTTTTTCGCCACGGTATTTTGAAATTCCGTAAAAACTTTTTGGGTCGGGAATAGTATTAATATCAACTTCTTGGCTATTTGCACCGTAAATAGAAGCACTGCTCAGATAAATAAAACGTTTTACATTACTTTCTTCGGTGGCATAAACCAGTTCTGCTGTACCCCAGTGATTTACCTGCTCAAAGAGATGTGAACTTTCGTTAGATAACGGGGTAGAAACTTTTGCAGCAAGATGATAAATTACATCAACTTTTTGTACAATTTGTTTTAGTGAACGCGAGTCAAGAATTTCGCCTTTAATAAATCGTACTTTGCCTCTTTTTATCCCCGAATGAAGGAAAATATTGTAGTTATTGCGACTTAAATTATCAAATATTACTATCTCGCTAACAGAAGGATTTTGGTCTAATAAACGTGTAAGTTCGGTTCCAATATATCCTGCTCCGCCTGTAATAAGTACTTTCATTTTAGAGTTATAATTTTAAAAGATTTATTTTTCAATAATCAAGTCGGTATTCAAGCCGCATTCAGTCTTATTCATTCCATACCAGCGCCCTGATCTTTCGTCATCGGTAACAATTTTTCGTGTGCATGGTTCACAGCCGATACTAACAAATCCTTTATCTTCTAATGGGTGGTGTGGAAAATTGTGTTCTTTTATATAATCGTAAATCATTTGTTTTGTCCAGTTAATTAATGGATGAAAACGAACAACATTATGTGGTGCAAAATCTTCAACAAAAAGTTTTGAACGTATTTTGCTTTGGTCGGCACGCACACCGTTAATCCACACATCGTAATCAGCAAGAATGGCATCTAAGGGCTGAACTTTATTTAAAAAACAACAATAATCGGGGTCGCTTGTAAAAAGTAAATTTCCCTGATTATCTTTTTGTAATATTTTTGGAACAATTGGTTTTAAGTCAAATACGTTAATTTCAAATTTCTTTTGCAAAAGATTTTTATACAGAATGGTTTCCGGAAATAAATAACCGGTATTAATAAAATAGACAGGAATATCTTTATCTATCTGACTGATAATATGTAATAAAACAACACTTTGGGTTTGAAATGAAGATGTGGCAAAAAGTTTTTTCCCCTGATGTTTGTATAGTTTAATTTGTCTTTCTATTTCATTAAATGTCATTTGAATCAGTTTTGAAATGCAAAACTACAAAAATTTATTTATGATTAAAATTTGCAATTTAGGATTTTAACTGACTATGAATTTATGATGTAAGGGTTATACAAATCGAAACAACTATTTTTCTTTTACTAAAATAATATAAACCGGAAAATGGTCGCTATAGCCACTCATGTACATGGTGCCAACATAAGTACGGAAAGGGTAACCGGCATAATTACCATCTTTTTGAATCAAATAATTCTTATTAAAAACCATTGCTTTTAAAAATCTGTAAGATGATTTATCTTGCTCAAGAAAAGGCTGCGACACAATAATCTGGTCAAAAAGATTCCATTTGTCTCTATATGCAAGGCTTCCTATTCCATCATTTTTCAGCATTTTATACATAGGGTTAAAAAAATTGCCGGGTTTTGTTTTGGTATCAACCGACTTGGCTTTCAAATGTTTTGTAAGACTATTATTTGTAGGGTCATCATTTAAGTCGCCCATAATAATAATTTTAGCATTAGCATCGGTTTTCATAATAGAATCGGCAATGCTTCGGCAAAGGTCGGCGGCAGCATTTCTCAGTGGTGCGCTGCTTTCTTCGCCTCCACGTCGCGAGGGCCAGTGATTTACAATAAAATGTACAGGTTCACCATCTAATAGTCCTGAAACTACCAATTGATCGCGGGTATGCCAGTCGTCTTTTCCGGGAATTTTTAAAGTTACCGAGCGGGTATTTGTAACTGTAAAATGCTGTTTCTGATAAAGTAAAGCTACATCAACACTTCGTAAATCGGGACCATCAATATGAACAAATCCATAATTTAAAGGTGCAAGCGCCGGAGAAGCAACTAAATCTTCAAGAACTTTATCATTTTCAACTTCGCAAACTCCAATAACAACAGGACCTTTTGCCTGAATTTCGTCACCAATCCCGATAATTACTTTGGATAGGTTTTCAATCTTTTTAAAATATTTTTTTGAATTCCAATGGTTTTTACCGTTAGGTAAAAATTCTTCATCATTTTTATTTGGATCATTAATAGTATCGAAAAAATTTTCGACATTGTAAAAAGCGACACATAAAGCGTTGTATTTTTTTTCCTGCGAAAAACTATAGTTAATCAGCAAAAAAACAATAATTACCGTTAATAATATTTTTATCATAAATGTAAATTATTAATAATTCATAAGGTAACTATAATTGGTTACTACTCACCCTCAAAAGTAAAGATAAATTGTTTACCCCGTTGGATATTTTATTTTTATTGCACATTAGTTTTTCAATTAGGGTTATCCAACGGGGTGAATTGCTTCATTGTTTACCATCAGTAAAAGCATACGGAATCGCACCACCTAAGTACTTTTTTGATGGTATCACATTTTGTGATACTACTGCATTTACTTCACTGTTGCTAAGTTTAAACATAAAATCATCAGGGAAACGATCCATATTTCTACGTACATCTTGTTTTAATGCTCTTGTTTCAACTCCATTATGTATTACACGTTTTCTTATCCTGTTTCCTGTAGGGTAGTAGCTAAAGTCCAAATCGGGTTTGGTACTACTATCAAAACGTGTTACTTTGACAAAAGTTTTTCAGCACATCAAGATATTTAACCAGAAAATAAAAACTCCCTGCCTATTTCTATTTATTTCTGTATATTTCTGAATATTTCGTTACTTTGCGGTAACCAGTAACTATCAGTTTATAAAAAGAATTTTTGTAACATACGTTTTAGAACCGTCATTATTACTGCAAAATACTAAATAAACCCCTGTTTGAACTTTTTCTCCTGCAAAATTTCGTCCATTCCAAATTGCTTGTCCGCCTTCGGCTTTTGTTTGAAAAACCACATTTCCTACAATATCAGAAATTTTAACATCAGCATTTGAAACCAAACCACAAATGGCTATAACTCCTTCGTAACCCGGCTTTACCGGATTTGGAAAAGCATATACATTGTGAAAAAAATCTTCTCCTTCGGTAGCAGTAGAGCGATATGAGATAAGACCTTTATTGGTAGCAATAAATACTTCGCCTGAATTGGGTTCTATCGAAATAGCAAGAATGGTATTTGAAAGCAAGGGACTGTTTTCTTTTGTAAAATGTAAAAGTTCCTGCGTTGCATCTGCCGACATCATAAAAACTCCACCGCTCTCGGTTCCAAACCATTTACGATTTGCACCATCAATGGCAATAGCATTAACTGTTTCGGCTTCAAGCAAAAAATTTGCCTGACCAGGGTTTTCATTTGGTATTTTAATTTGCTGTGCATTAAATGAACTGCTCTCAAAAACATTTTCGGTATTACTGTAAAACACAACTCCTTTGTCAGTTCCTACCCATATTAAACCATCTTTATCTTCAGCAATGGCATAAATATTATTTGATATTATATCACCATTTTCATCCGTTACACTAATATATTTCGTTGTATCATCGTTTTCGTTATCTATTGTTCCATTTTCGGAAAATGCCAAAAGTCCTAGTCCACGCGGAAGAATCATCCATTTTATTCCGTTTTGAGCACTTATAATTTTTCCTATATCGCTAGTTGCCGATGACAAGTTTTGTAATACACCTTTTATAACACAGCGAAGTGCAAAACTTTTCCATTGTCCATTGGGCTTTTTTACATTAAGCATATTTTTAGCCACATTAACTTCACCGTTAGCTGTAACCCACAGGTTTTCATCATCATCTACAACCATTCCTCCAACTCTTATATAAGGAGCGCCAGGAATAACAGATTGCAGACTACTATTATCTTCGGTATAATGAGCAATATAATTACCATTGTTTAATTCTAACACGCCTCCCCCCCATGAGCCAAAATATACCTGGTTTGGATTTTTAGGATTTATGGCAATTTCACACATATCAATAGTTTGGTTAAGTTCTGAAATTTGGCTTGCAGTTATGTTTGTCCAGTTTTGATTATTAAACCAATAAATTTCTCCCTGTTTAAACAGGTTGTTCCATGATGGATCTCTTCCACCGGGAACAACAAAAACTTCATCGCTACCGGTAGCAATACTAATTGTACTTGTTTGTAAAGGACCGTTTGGAAAAACATGTTCGTAATTCAATGTTCCAGGTTTTTGCCATACTAAACCGGAAATGTTATCGGCTATCCAAATAGTGCCATCGGCAGAATACTCGGCATCTTTTGGAAACGAACCCGCAGAAGTAAATGAATAATAAAGATTATAAGTGCCTTTATATGTGCTACATGAGGCAACAGAGTAAATATTTGCAATTAACAATTTGTTTTCGGAAACAACTAAATTTTGTGCATTTTTAATTGATGTATCGTAATTTATCCATGTTGAATTTTCTAAAGTATAGAGTGTATCTTTATCCCATCCATCATCATCGTATAAAGCAAGTATATGGTTACCGAAATAAACAATGTGGCTGAATTTTTTGTTTTTATTCGGAATATCTGAAATTAATGACCAATTTGCAAAATTTACAAGATTTGGGTCGTTAAGTTGTGCTTTATAAATACCTGTTGAAGTGGCTGCATATAAAAAGACATTATCGGTACAAATTTCTAGTACGTTCAAATATGTTCCGTTTTGACCTATTAAATAAGTATCTTTTATTTCCTGTTTGTCAACATCTAAAACTACTATTCCGAAACCGCAAGACAGATAAGTTTCGCCATTAATATAATTTATATTATTAATTGATTTACTCCCGGTAAATTGTTTCCTGTATATGTCGGAAATGTTATAAATAGTATTATTCCGGATTAAATCTATATTCCCATTTTCGTAACCTATAATTAAAACATTTTTTTCGGGAATATATTGCAATGCACTAATAACCACATCTGATAAACCATTTACCTTTGAAAGGGTTGTTGCCGAATTATCGGTTTGTGAATATACAAAAAGCCCACCGGTAGATAAACAATAGATTTTGTCGCCAACAGGTTCAACATTTATTCCGGTAGAATACGGTAAGTGAACACGCCATTGACCAACAGGCACCTGACTTTTTACCTGAAAAAAACAGAGTATTAAAAAACAATTAATTATTGTTCGCATATTAAACAAATATAATTTATAAATAACTTAAAAAAAAAGTTTTTATTATTATACTTAAAACGGTAAAAATTTTAACTTTACAATTTGTTCCCTCTCTATGTGTAGAGAGGGTTATATCGTAAGTTATAAACTAAATTGTTAATATTAACGATATTATGATATTAATTCTGCAAATTGCATTTTGGGTCTTATTAGGGCTTGTGCTGTATTCATACTTATTATATGGTTTATTTCTTTGGATTTATTTGTCAATTAAACGATTGTTTATCAGTAATAAAAGAGCAGTTTCAGAATATGAGCCGGATGTTACGCTTTTTGTAGCTGCATATAACGAAAAAGACTATATTGAAGCTAAAGTGAAAAACAGTTTTTCGTTAAATTACCCAAAAGAAAAATTGCATCTATTGTGGGTTACAGATGGTTCTGATGATGGAACCATTGAATTGCTGGCAAAATTTCCTAAAGTTAAGGTTTTACATAATCCCGAACGCAGCGGAAAAATTAATGCTATTAACCGGGGAATGGATAACGTTAATACACCAATTGTTGTTTTTTGTGATGCAAACACCATATTATCGGTCAATAGCATAAAGGCGATAGTGCAGGCATTTAATAATCCAAAAGTAGGCTGCGTTGCAGGTGAAAAAAGAATTGCAAACAAAGAATCCGATTCGGCAGCCGGCTCCGGCGAAGGAATTTATTGGAAATACGAATCGCTTTTAAAAAAATTAGATTCAGAATTATACACCACTGTTGGTGCAGCAGGAGAGCTTTTTGCCATCCGCACCGAATTGTTTCAGAAAGTTGAATCAGATACCCTGCTTGATGATTTTATATTGTCGATGCGAATTGCCATTGCCGGATATAAAATTAAATATGTTCCTGAGGCTTATGCCATTGAAACTTCATCGGCTAATGTAAAAGAAGAATTAAAACGAAAAATAAGAATTGCGGCAGGAGCTATACAATCTACATTTCGCCTTACAAAAGCATTAAACCCTTTTTACGATTTTTTGCTTTCCTTTCAGTTTATTTCACATAAAGTTATGCGTTGGTTAGTAGTTCCTTTTGCATTGCCCGTAATTTATGCTTTAAATTCATATTTTTATTATAAAAATGGATTTTTTACAGTTAATATATATATGATGTTTTTTTGGTTACAAACAGCATTCTACTTAATGGCAAACCTCGGATGGTATTTTCAGAACTCAAATATTAAACTTAAAATATTTTTTATTCCATATTATATTTTTATGATGAATTATGCCGCCTGGCTTGGATTATTCAGATATTTAAAAGGTAATCAATCGGTAAATTGGGAACGGGCAAAACGTGCTAAACTTTAAACAGTTAGCCTCTTAAAAAAGCAAACTTACCAAACATGTTGTCACTAAATTCAAAATTTATTCCATTCGTAATATAGAAACGGAGAAATGGAGAAAGTTTCCCCTCTCCGTTTTACCCATTCCCCGAAGGTTTTTTTTCCCTGCAGGGAAAAATATAGTTACTGTTAGCGTTACTTCTTAATATCTATA